>NZ_JBNNVU010000145.1:0-8418 GCF_050280705.1 Pseudomonas sp. NPDC089530
GCGATCGATTGCTTTGCCGCCTTGACCACTGCCGCAGGCTCGGTATAGTAGCGTGAGCGGTATTTGTCCCAGGTCCAGCCGGCTGGCAGGTAACCGTTGAGCGGGTCGTGAGCGCTGGTCTGGTCGGTGACCATGTCCGGACGCACGCCGCGACGGACCATTTCCGGGAGGATTTCAGCCGCGTTGCCGCACAGGGCGATGGAGATCGCCTTGCCTTCGGCGGTGTACTTGGCGATACGCGCCAGGGCGTCGTCCAGGTCCTTGGCCTGCTCGTCCACGTAACGGGTCTTCAGGCGGAAATCGATGCTCGACTGCTGGCATTCGATGTTCAGCGAGCAGGCACCGGCCAGGGTCGCGGCCAGCGGCTGGGCGCCACCCATGCCGCCGAGGCCGGCGGTCAGGACCCAGCGGCCCTTGAGGTCATCGTTGTAGTGCTGGCGACCGGCTTCGACGAAGGTTTCGTAGGTGCCCTGGACGATGCCCTGGCTGCCGATGTAGATCCAGCTGCCAGCGGTCATCTGGCCGTACATGGCCAGGCCCTTGGCATCCAGTTCGTTGAAGTGTTCCCAGGTGGCCCAGTGCGGCACCAGGTTGGAGTTGGCGATCAGTACGCGCGGTGCGTTGCTGTGAGTTTTGAACACGCCGACCGGCTTGCCGGATTGCACCAGCAGGGTCTCGTCGTCGTTCAGGTTGGTCAGGCTCTCGACGATCTTGTCGTAGCATTCCCAGTTGCGCGCGGCGCGGCCGATGCCACCGTAGACCACCAGCTCTTTCGGGTTCTCGGCGACTTCCGGATCGAGGTTGTTCATCAGCATGCGCAGCGGGGCTTCTGTCAGCCAGCTCTTGGCGGTCAGCTTGTTGCCGCGGGCAGCGCGAATTTCGACGTTCCGGTATTTCGTAGGTTTGTTCTCAGTCACGGAAAAACTCCTCAGCGATCAATCCAACCAACCCAGGCAGTGGGCGAGCATGCCTGCGCGCAGGGGCTGCGCAGCAAGCGAATCAGGGGGGACGCGGCGACTTATACGCATACGTCTTTACTTGTACATACAAGCATATGCAATCAAGCGGCCAACTCACTGGGCGCCCCCTCGAGAAAAATCGTAGAAATGGCGCAAAGGCCTTTGGATCAAGGGTTTCAGCGTCGATTATTTTTTTGCAGGGGGACAAGACAAGAAGAGGCCGCAGCCGTTACTGCGGGGTGGCCTTGCGCCATGCTGGGGCGTTCGGTAACAAATTGGTGCGCGAGGGAAACAATATTGGGGAGGGAGGGAAACAGGAGGGGGGCTGTATAGCCGCTGCCGAAGGCAGCGGCTATAGATCAGATGGAGGTCAGTTCGATCACGCAGCAAGCGCCGCTGACGGCGACTTCCCGCAAACCAGGGTTATCGAGTAGTTGCAGGCAGTCATGGCGCTCGAGCAAGGCGGCGACGCCGTCACCCAGGTCGGCGCGCATTTCGTCGGCCACACTGAACACCAGCACCGTGCTGGCCTGGGTGAAGAAGCGCTGTCCACCCTGCAGCCACTGCAAGCGGGCGCTGTAACGGTCCGGGGCATAGATCAGGTTGAAATCGCGGATCGGTCCGTCGATCAGCGTGCAGGTCACCTGGCTGGCGCCACTGAAGGCAAAGGGGTCCTGTGGCAGCAGCGCCCGCGTGTCCTGGCCGTCCACGGTCAGGGTCATGCCGGCGCCTTGCAGCACGGTGATGATCCGCTGGTAACCGGCGAAGCTGGAAAAGCCGCCGGACTCACCGATATCGGCGATAGACAGGCGCCAGCCGAAACCTTCCAGGCCGACCCCGGCGTCCCGGGTGATCTCTTCGGTACTGCCGCCGCCGTTTTTCCACGGCATGCGCGGATAGTCGGCCGCGCGCAAAACGTTCAACTGAGTCATTGATGCCCCTTACTTGTGAAACCGCCCTTCCAGGCTATGACGGGAACCCGGGTGAATCAGGCGCGCGGCCGTCACCGGCTGACGGCCGGACCAGGTCCGGCGGCGAATCAGCAGGCACGGCTCGCCGCGCTCGATCTGCAGCAACTTGCATTCTTCCGGCTCGGCCAGGATCGCCTCGACCACGTGCTCGCCCTCGGTCAGCGGCGCGACCTGGTTCAGGTAGGCGTAGGGGGTCTGCAGGGTGAAGTCCTGCTTGAGGTAGTCCGGCGCCACCAGCGCGTTGACGAAGCGGTCCTCGATCTGCACCGGGATATCGTTCTCGAAATGCACGATCAGCGAATGGAAGACCCGCTGCCCTTCACGCATTTCCAGGGCCACGGCGCGCTCGGAACCGGCCGCTTCTTCACCCAGGGTGATGACCTTGCAGGTATGGCGATGACCGCGCGAGGCGATCTCGTCGGCGATGTTGTGCACCTCGAACAGCGCCGACTGGCTCTTGGGCTCGGCGACGAAGGTGCCCACGCCCTGCATGCGCACCAGCATGCCCTCGGCGGTCATCTCGCGCAGGGCACGGTTGATCGTCATGCGGCTGAAACCCAACTGGCTGACCAGTTCGCTTTCCGAGGGCACACGGTAGTGCGGCGGCCAGTTTCCGCTCTCGATCTGCTGGGTGATCATCTGCTTGACGCGGGCGTACAAGGGCGCCGGACTATCGCCCAGTTGGGCGGCCAGCGGGGAGTTGGCAGGCGGAGTCGGCACGGGAAATCCTTGGTTGTCAGTAAAAATGGATAGCTTGCCGGAGTTTACCGAGCAGGCAAACGTCTGTATATGTATATACAAATAACACACGACGGGGTGCTTGAACCATGTCCGCCTTCTTTGCCGAACGCGCACTGCTGCCTAACGGATGGGCCAACAACGTACGTCTCGAGGTCGGCGCCGACGGCCTGCTGACCCACATCCAGGCCGATGCCAGCGCAGAAGGCGCCGAACGGCTACAAGGCCCGCTGCTGCCGGGCATGCCCAATCTGCACTCGCACGCCTTCCAGCGGGCGATGGCCGGGCTGGCCGAAGTGGCGGGCAACCCCAACGACAGCTTCTGGACCTGGCGCGACCTGATGTATCGCCTGGTGGGCAAGATCAGCCCGGACCAGTTGGGCATCATCGCCCGTCAGCTGTACATCGAAATGCTCAAGGCCGGTTACACCTCGGTCGCCGAATTCCATTACGTGCATCACGACACCAGCGGCCAGCCCTATGCCGACCCGGCCGAGCTGTCGCTGCGCATCAGCCAGGCCGCCAGCGCCGCCGGCATCGGCCTGACCCTGCTGCCGGTGCTGTACAGCCACTCGGGCTTCGGCGGCCAGGCGCCGAATGACGGCCAGCGCCGCTTCATCAACAGCACGGAAAACTACCTCAAACTGCAGAGCCGCCTGCAACCGCTGCTGGCCCGGCAACCGGCCCAGCAACTGGGGCTGTGCTTCCACTCGTTGCGCGCGGTCACCCCGCAGCAGATCAGCGAAGTCCTGGCCGCCAGCGACCAACAGTGCCCGGTGCATATCCACATTGCCGAACAGCAGAAGGAAGTCGACGACTGCCTGACCTGGAGCGGACATCGGCCGCTGCAATGGCTGTATGAAAATACCCAGGTCGACCAGCGCTGGTGCCTGGTCCACGCCACCCACGCCAATGCCGAAGAAGTCAGCCTCATGGCGCGCAGCAAGGCCATCGCCGGCCTGTGCCTGACCACCGAGGCCAACCTGGGCGATGGGATTTTCCCGGCGGTGGATTTCCTCGCCCAGGGCGGGCGCATGGGCATCGGTTCCGACAGCCATGTATCGCTGAGCGTGGTGGAGGAATTGCGCTGGCTGGAATACGGCCAGCGTCTGCGCGACCAGCGCCGCAATCGCCTGTATCGCAGCGACCAGCCGATGGTCGGCCGGACCTTGTACGACGCCGCGCTGGACGGTGGCGCCCAGGCCCTGGGGCAACCGATCGGCGCCCTGGAAGTGGGCAAGCGTGCTGACTGGCTGGTGCTCGACGGCAACGACCCGTACCTGGCCACCGCCGATGGCGATGGCATTCTCAACCGCTGGCTGTTCGCCGGCGGCGATCGCCAGGTGCGGGATGTGCTGGTCAACGGTCAGTGGGTGGTGCGCGACGGCCGCCACGCAGGCGAGGAAGAAAGCAATCGCGCCTTTACCCAAGTGCTGCGCGATCTGCTCGGCTGAAACCCATCCCCTGTAGGAGCCAGCGTGCCGGCTCCTACAGGTACAAGGCAGGACTCACTTCGAGGTCTTGGCCATCGCCTTGTCCGACACACGCCAGATCAGGCGGGTGGTGTCGTACCCCTGCTCACGCGCTCTGCTTAGCAGATCCTCGCGAACCGCCTCGCTGACATTCGGCCGGCGCGACAACAGCCACAAGTAACGACGATCCGGATTGCCGACGATGGCAGTCTTGTAGTCGTCGCTCACGTACAGCACCCAGTAGTCGCCCTTGGCGCTGCCCGGTATCAGCCGGGAAAACCAGGTGTCGAACTCGACCCACAGCTTGTCGGTTTTACCCGGCGCCTGCGGCGTTGCCGTGCCCCGCACCTCTTCCCATTGCCAGTCGGCGGTCAGGCAGCGGTTGAGCACCGCCATGTTGCCCTCGGGCAGCAGGGTGTAGCGGGCTTCGGACTGCGCGCAGTTGCGCTGGAAATACATCGGCAAACGCGCCAACTCGTACCAGGTCCCCTGGTAACGCTTGAGATCGACGTGATTAACGGTCTTGGGTGCCAGCGAATCGTCCCGGGACGTGGCGCAGCCAGCCAGCAACAGGCCGGCCAGAAGAGTGACTACCAAACGCATCATTATTTTTCTCCCGTGGGCACATGGCCCCGGTTTTCTTACTTCAGGCCTTGCCCGGAAAACATCAGCACTTTGTCACCGGCGTACTGCACGCTGATAAAGCTGTTCTTGTCGCCCCAGGTGCAACTGGACATGCCCAGCGCGCCGGAACAGTCGGTCGGTTTGCCCAACAGTTTTTCAACTTCGGCCTTGGGCATGCCGGTGGACAGCTTGGAATAGTTTTCCTGATTGATCTTTCCGCAGGCTGCCAACAGCACACAGAACGACAACAGAGCGAGAGAACGCAGGGACATGGTGAAACTCCTGGGGGACGGGGGATGGCATGCTGCCAACCAGAAGCTTAGAAGAGAAAAGCCCCGTCTGGTTCCCCAGCCAAACGGCTATTTATTGTGACGCAGCGCTCAGCATTTCCTCCGGAATCAACCACTTTGCGCCGGTAAAAGGCATTTCGTCGCAGAGCTGTCAAAACGCCTCAACTTGGGTAATGGCCAGTCGACATAAATGCAGCGCAAAAACCACCTTTGTGGCAAATTGACGCACCCTCGCTGACCACCCCCTCGCGGTAGTTCACTTAATGACCAGAAATATGAAATTCAGCCACAAGATCCTGCTTGCCGCCGCTCTTGTGGTCGCCGTCGCGTTCGCCTGTTTCATCCTGTTCAACGACTATCGACAACGCGAGGCCCTGCGCAGCAGCAGCGAGTCCTCCATGCAGGAGCTCGGCAGCCTGACCGGCAGCAACATCCAGACCTGGCTGGAAAGCCGCATCCAATTGCTGCACACCCTGGCCCAACAGATCGCCGTGGACGGCAGCGGTGCCGATGGCCTGAAGCGCAGCGTCGGCCTCCCCGCCTATGCCAGCAATTTCCAGCTCAGCTACTTCGGCGGCCAGGACGGCCTGATGTTCTCGGTGCCAGCGGGCAACCGCGCGCCCGACTACGATCCCCGCGCCCGCGGCTGGTACAAGGCCGCCAACGCGGCCCAGCAGACTATCGTCACCGAACCCTACATCGCCGCTTCGTCCGGCAAGCTGGTGATCACCGTCGCCACCCCGGTCCAGCACCAGGGCAGCTTTATCGGCGTCGCCGGGGCCGACATCGACCTGTCCAGCATCAGCGCCATCATCAACTCGCTGAACTTCGGCGGCCACGGCCAGGCCTTTATCGTCAGCGCCGCCGGCAAGATCCTGATCCACCCGGACAGCAAGCTGGTGCTCAAGAACCTCAGCGAGGTCTACCCCAACGGCGCGCCCCAGGTCAGCCCCGGCTTGAAAGAGGTCGAGCTGAATGGCCAGACCCAGTTCATCTCCTTCACCCGCGTCAACGGCGTACCGTCGGCGGACTGGTACGTGGCGCTGGTGCTGGACAAGGACACCGCATTCTCGATGCTCAGCGAATTCCGCACCTCGGCGATCATCGCCATGCTGATCGCCGTGGCGATCATCATCGGCCTGCTGGGCATGCTGATCCGCGTGTTGATGCAACCGCTGCATGTGATGGGCCGCGCCATGCACGACATCGCCGAGGGCGAAGGCGACCTGACCAAGCGCCTGACCATCCATGGCCAGGACGAATTCGGCACCCTGGGCGTGTCGTTCAACCGCTTCGTGGAACGTATCCACGGTTCGATCCGCGAAGTCGCCTCGGCCACCGGCCAGGTCAACGAAGTCGCCCTGCGGGTGGTCAGCGCCTCGAACTCGTCGATGTTCAATTCCGACCAGCAGGCCTCGCGCACCAACAGCGTCGCCGCCGCGATCAACCAGCTCGGCGCCGCCGCCCAGGAAATCGCCCAGAACGCCGCCCTGGCCTCGCAGCATTCCAGCGACGCGCGCAACCTGGCCAGCGAAGGCCAGGCCGTGGTCGACCAGACCATCGCCGCCATGCACCAGCTGTCGGCGAAGATCAGCGACTCCTGCGGCAATATCGAGACGCTGAACAGCAACACGGTGAACATCGGGCAGATCCTCGAAGTCATCACCAGCATCTCCCAGCAGACCAACCTGCTGGCCCTCAACGCCGCCATCGAAGCCGCCCGCGCCGGCGACGCCGGGCGCGGTTTCGCAGTGGTCGCCGATGAAGTGCGCAACCTTGCCCACCGCACCCAGGACTCGGCGCAGCAAGTGCAGAAGATGATCGAGGAACTGCAGGTCGGCGCCCGCCAGGCGGTGAACACCATGACCGCCAGCCAACGCGAGAGCGAAAGCAGCGTCGGCATCGCCAACCAGGCCGGCGAGCGCCTGGGCAGCGTGACCCAGCGCATCGGCGAGATCGACGGCATGAACCAGTCCGTGGCCACCGCCACCGAGGAACAGACTGCCGTGGTGGAGTCGATCAACGTCGACATCAACGAGATCAACACCCTCAACCAGGAAGGCGTGGAAAACCTCCAGGCCACCCTGCGCGCCTGCGCCGACCTTGAGCAACAGGCGGCGCGGTTGCAGCAGTTGGTGGGTAGCTTCCGGATCTGAAAAGCATCGCGAGCAAGCATCGCTCCTACAGTGGAACGCATTTCCCTGTAGGAGCGAGGCTTGCCCGCGATAGCTTTTGATGCCACTCAGCAGCTTTAGAAGCTGGAACCCGGCTCACGCAGGAACGCCAATTCTTCCGGCGTCGATTCACGCCCGAGGATCTGGTTGCGGTGGGGGAAGCGCCCAAAGCGGGCGATGATTCTCTGGTGCCGTTCGGCGTAATCCAGCAGATCGGCGAACACCGGTTCGTCGACCAGCGGCTGCTCGGCCAGCAAGGCCACGAAACGGGACACCGCTTCGTTCTGCACCGCCAGATTCTCGCAGTGCTCGAACACCAGGTAGATGAAGCTGCGCTGCATGGGCGACAGTTGCCGGTCGAAATCCGCGGCGATGCCCTGGGCCACCAGTGCCTGGGCGCGCAGGTCGCCGGCAAAGCTCTTGGGGGTTTCGCGATAGAGCATGCGCGGCAGCTGGTCGAGCAGCAACACCAGGGCCAGCCAGCCTTGCGGGCCTTGCGCCCATTCGGTCAGTCCGCCGGCCAGCGCCTGTTCCACCAGCTCCCCGAAACGCTCACGCGCTTCGAGGTCTTGGCTGTCGCGTTTGCCAAACCACAGCCGGCCCTTGTCAGCCTTGATATCCGCGGGTTTCTCGGCACAGCCGAACCACCAGTCGAGCAGGGGCTGCCAGGGCGCGGCCATGGGTTTATTCCTTGTGGTAGGAGGTCACGCGAGCGACTTCTTCCTTCGAGCCGAGGAACACCGCTACGCGCTGGTGCAGGCCTTCAGGCTGGATATCGAGAATGCGCTGGTGACCGTCGGTGGCCGCGCCGCCCGCCTGTTCGACCAGGAACGACATCGGGTTGGCTTCGTACATCAGGCGCAGTTTGCCCGGCTTCGATGGCTCGCGGCTGTCGCGTGGGTACATGAACACGCCGCCACGGGTCAGGATACGGTGCACGTCGGCCACCATCGCCGCGACCCAGCGCATGTTGAAGTTCTTCTTCACCGGGCCTTCCTCGCCCGCCATCAACTCGCTCACGTAGCGCGCGACCGGCGCTTCCCAGTGACGCTGGTTGGACATGTTGATGGCGAATTCCTGGGTGCTCTCAGGAATGGTGAGTGGCGCCGGAGCTTTGGTCTGGTATTTTTCTTCATGTGAATTGTGATTATTTCCATGTGTTTTTAGTGGTTAAGTTAATGTGATTTATC
>NZ_JBNNVU010000146.1:0-8358 GCF_050280705.1 Pseudomonas sp. NPDC089530
GGTGGGAGGCAACCTCAACATCGTCTCCCGACAGGACGAAGCCGATCAGAAAAACATTGTCCATTTCCTCGGACGCCATGCCGGCCAGGTGGCCGCCCCATTCGTTGGCTTCGAGCAGGATCTCGTTGGACAGCACGTCGAGCTTCTTCTGCACTTCGCCCTGGACGTTCTCAGTGCCCATGCTGCCCAGAACGCCACCCAGGGCGCCCTTGGACACGGCGTGGCTGATCTCCTTGCAGGCACGCGCCACCACTTCGATCAGGAAGCGCAGATCGGCAGGAGTGTTGTTGCTGCGGGTCTGCTCAATCAAATAGCGACTCAGGGTAACGCGGGACATGGAAGGCTCCGGAGGAATGGGGGGCTAAAAACCCGCGCAGTTTAACGCGAGTCGGGGCGCATTTCCTCCTCTCAGACAGGGAACTGGCAGAGAGAGTTCAGGCACCGGTTTCAGCGTAGTCGCATTTGTGACGAGGGGGCCTGCCCCTCGCCACCGCGATCAGGACTTGGCCACCGGCTTGCGTAGCAGGCTGAATGCCATGCCGGCCAGCGCCAGGACACCCAGGAGCAGCACCGCCCACAAGCCGATCTTCTTCCAGTCGGGCCCGCTCGCCGCAGCGGCCGACGGGCTGACGACGAGCCCTCCCGCTTGCGTCGCCTCTTCGACCCTGGCCTGGCCCAGCCCCTTGAGGCGTTGCGGGTCGTAGTCGGGAATCAGGGTGCTCAGGGACAGGTTGGCCGCGGTCGCGGTCGGGTTGCCCAGGGCCAGGGTATAAGGCCCCTCGCCCCGGGCCAGGAACACCAGTTGCGTGCTCCGCACGGCGAACTCCAGGCTCGGTGCCTCGCTCCCCAGGCCGCCACCGCGCGGGTCCACCACCAGCTTCAGTTGCTGCACGGTCTGCCCCGGCAATTGCAGTTCGTTCTGCTGCACGTCCTGGCCGTTCTGAGTCAGGCGATACAGCAGGCCGCGGCTCAAGGCCTGCCACGGCAGGCTGCTTTCCCGACGGCCGTAGAGCGTCGCCGGCGCCAGGCTGTTGGCCTGCCTGAGGGCAACCCGCACCCGCTCGACGTTCAGCCCCATGGGTAACTGCCAGGTGTATTCCCCGGTCCTGGCGCTGCTGCCCGCCAAGGGCTGCGACCACACCAGGGGCGACGGCAGGCTGCTGGTGGTGCTGCTCTGCAACCGCGCGGAAGTCAGCTGCGGCGCCGCTTGCGGCGTGTTCCACAACAGGCGCAGGTAGCGCGCCGACTGCCCGGGCAACGCCACTTCGTGCTGCTCGATCCGTTCGTCGGCAAACGACAGGCGCGCCACCTGGCCTTCGCCCCAGGCTTGCCAATGCTGCAGGTCGTCGCTGGCTTCGATGCTGAAGCGCTGGAAGCCGTCGCGCTCGCTGGTCCAATCCAGCACCAGTTGCTGCAACGGCGCCTTGATCGCGCTGGCATCCAGCAACCAGCCCCGCAGAGCGCCCTCGTCTTCACGCCGGGTGGAAGGCTGCACCTCCACCAGGGTGCCGTTGGTCGTGGCCTGGACCCGCACCCCGGGGGCTCCGTCACCGGTCTGCGCCGAGCCGTACAACGGGAACCACTTCACCTCGCTGAAGCTGCGCTGCTCGGTGGTCTGCGCCTGCTGGCGGACCAGGGCATAGGCCTGGGGCTCGCCGGCGGCGTTGAACACGCGGATGTCCCGCAAATCGGTCTGGCTGGCCCGCAGTTGCACCGCCAACGGCAGTTCCAGGCGATACCAGGGGCCTTCGCCGCTCAGGCTCAGCGGCACAAGGGACTTGAAGTCCCCCGGTTTGTCCTGGGCCATGGCGGAGAGCGCCACACACAGGCCCAAGGCCCCCAACCAGCCCAGGTTCAACTTCCGGTTCAAGACGACACTCCTTCATTCGATGGTTTGCCGGCCCCAGGCTCAACCTCGGCCTCGGCCCGCTTGGGCGGCAACGGGGCGAAATAGCCCACCACCAGCAACAGCACACCCACCCCGATGAACGAGACGATCCGCGCCAGCCCGCCACGGTTGCTCAGTTCCACCAGGAACAGCTTGGCCACCACCACCGCGATCAGTGCGGCGCCGATCAGCCAGACTTCGCGACGATGGCGCAGGTGCCCACCGATCATCAGGCCCAGGGCCATCAGGGTCCAGACGATGGACAGCCCGGCCTGGACCAGCATCGACTCCAGCAACGCATCCGGGTGGAACGGTACGGCGCCCCAGTGATGGGCCGCCCGCATCACCAGCACGGTAAAGAAGGCGAACAGGGAAACCCCCGCCGCCACCTGCGTGCCACGTTGTGCAAGCTCGGCACGGATCGACAGTTCCTGCAGCGCGCTGCGGGACCAGGCATAAACCCCGAACAAGGCGAACAGCAGCCCCAGCTCCAGGGGGTTGAGCAGCGGCAGATAAGGCAGCGGCTCGGCGCTGCCGTCGCTGAAGCCGTTCGCCAGCCAGAACCAGCCGAGCATCAACACCGCCAGGGGCAGCGCGGCGTACAGGCGGTACTCCCGGGCATACGCGGCAACCGGCCACGGCCAGGTACGGGGCGCCGCCATCGACACCAGGTACAGGCTCGGCAGAATCGCCCAGCCCAACCAGCGCCAGGCGTTGTACTGCTCGGACAACAGCAGCAGAGCGTAGCGCAGCTCCAGCGCCAGCACCCCCAGCAGCAGCCAGCAACCCAGCACATGGGCAATGCTCAGGACCCCGGCCGGCAACCACGCCGCCAGGCGTCGCAGGCTGAAGAAATGCACGGCGAACAGCAGCGTCCAGGCCAGCCAGCCGAGATCCGCCGCCGGGTGATAACGCGCGGTCCAGGACGCCAGCAGCACCAGGGCGCCCACCGGAATCAGCAGGCTGCACAGCAGGCCCAGGGACTTCCATTGCAAACGTAGCGCCAGTAACGCGCAGAGCAGCGCGCTGGCCGCGGCGGCCAGCAACAGCAGGCTGGCCTGCCAGTGCGCCGGGGCGAAGCGCAGCACTTCCTTGAGCCAGGTGAAGGCCCACCAGCACGCGCCCCAGGCCAGCAACAGGTCGGACAGCTGCCCCAGGTTCAAGGCCTCGAACACCGCGCCATGGTTGCCCCGCTGCAGGCGCCAGGCGCCCACCAGCGCCGCCAGGGCCAGGGCCATCGGGGTCCAGAAGTCGCCGTTGGCCAGGGGCCGCGCACCGTCTTCGACGCCACTGAGGAACCAGTCCGAACCGGCCAGCAGGAAGGTGCTGCCGCCAATCACCTGCAGCACCAGGCCGAACACGAAACTCGCCCGCTGCTGCAGGTACAGGCTGAGCCAGATGATCAGCAGGCCGCTGACCGCCCAGACCCCGCTCGCCGTGCTCCACGGCAGGACGAACAGCACCGCCAGGTTGATCAGCATCAGCCCCGCCAGCAGCACCACCGACAGGCCTCGCAACAGCCGCGGGTCGTTACGCACCATGTCGTCGCGAGCCGCCACCAGCATGCCGGCGATCAGTGCCAGACCGATCAGCGAGGCGCTCAGCAGACCGCTCCAGCCGGCGCTGAGCACCGCACCGGCCTCGCCGTCCGCGCCGTGCAGGCGCATCAGGAACAGCGCGCCGCCGAGCAGTTGTATGGCGAATGCCGTGAACAGGAAGGTCCGCGATTGCAGGCGCAGGCCGACGAACAGCGTCGCCAGCCCGGCCAGGGCCCAACTGATGGCCGTGCCCTGGGTGAAGAAGAACAACGGCGCCAGCAGATACAGAAAACCCAGCCCGACCACCGCCAGGGTCGGCGCCATGTCCCGCTCCCAGCTCAACGGCAAGGACTTCTCCGCCCGCCGCAACTGGTCGAAGCTGAACAGCAGCGCCACCCCGAGCAACAGCGCGCCCAAGGGCGCACCGTCCAGCAGGCTGCTGTCGCCGGGGTGCAGCTCACGGAGGAAAGCCAGGGCCGAGCCCAGTTGCAGCAGCAAGGCGAACGCCCGCGCCAACGGACGCTGCTGACGCAGGCCGAGCCAGAAGATCCCGGCGCCCTCCACGGCCCAGGCGGCACTGGTCCAGCGCGCATCCAGGCCCAGGGGAATGGCCAGGCTGGCGAAAACCACCCCCAGCGCCAGGCAGGTTTCACCCAGCAGCAGGGCCCGGCCGCCCATCAACGCCCGGGCCAGCCCCATGTAGATCACGCCCAGGGCCAGGGCGCTGAAGGACGCGGCGAATTCCAGATGCCGGACCAGCGCCAGTTGCAGACCGAAGCCCACCAGCGGCGGACCGAACAGCAGGCTGCCGTCGACATAATCACCCTTGCGCGCGGACCAGTGCAGCAGCGCCTGGCGGCTGTCGTCCGCCGGCGTATCGCGCATCTCCAGCAGCTTGCGCCGGGTGAACAGCAGGCCGATGGCCAGGTACATGAGGAAGAACAGGATCAGGAACGGCTCGGTGCTCCACAACAGCTCCGGGGTATAGGAACGCAGCCCCCAGGCAGCACCTATGCCGAAGGTGCCGACGAAACCGATCAGGTTGAGCAGGCGCCAGGCCTTGAACCAGGCAATGGCCAGGATGCCGGCGTTGAGCATGGCGAAGTAGCTGAACAGCGCCACATGGTTACCGGCGCCGGTGGAGGTGAGGATCGGCGCGGCAAACCCGCCCAGGGCCGCGGCGGCGGCCAACCCCAGGGCATCCTGGGTGATGGCCAGGATCGCCGAAAACACCGTCACCGCCACCAGCAGGCCCAGGGCCGCGGAAGGGTCGAGCAACGGGTGCAGGCGCATGGCCGCGAACACCGTCAGGTACAGCACGGCGATGCCGGTGCCTTGCAGCATCAGGGCATAACTGCTGTTACGCCGCCGCAACCACCACCCCAGCCCCAACAGCCCCAGGGAGCTGACCGCGACCCCGGCGTAGCGCAGCTCCAGGGGCACCACCATGCCTTCGGTGGCGTAACGCAGCAGGAAGGCCAGGCCAAGGAACAACAGCAGCACGCCGACCCGCAGCACGGTATTGCCGCCGAACAGCCAGTTGCGCGCGCCGCTGATGGCGCGCTCGATCAGATTCGGCTCCAGGGGCACGGGGGCGGCGGGCTGACGTGGCTCCCGGGGCGGCGGTGATGGTGGCGACTGTGGCTGCCAGACCGAGTCCGGCAATGGCTGGCTGGCCTCGGTCGGCGCTGCCATGGCAGGCAACTCCCAGACCAGCTCCGGGGCCGCTGGCGCCGGCTCGGCAGGCTGCACTTCATCGAGACTGAAGGTCGGCTCGGGCGCCGGCGTGAAGCCGGTGGCGGCCTCGGGGGCCGGCGCGCTGCTGGCGGTGGCCTGGGGTTCTGGCGCGGGCTCGGCAGCCGGGCCGCCGGGCGCCTCCAGTTGCGCCAGGCGCTGGCCCAGCGTGGCCAGGGCCTGCTTCGCCTGTTCCAGCTCACGGTGCTGGTCGGCGACCTGCCTGTGCAAGGCGCCGAAACGAACGACCAGGCCAATGACCAGGCCCAGCAAGGCGCCGATCAGGGCATCGCTGAAAGACTCTTCAACGATCCAGCCCAGCACCAGCCCCAACACCATGAACATCCATTGCATGTGTCGATATCCCTAAGCAGTCCACTGGCGGACAGGTACAACTGCGTTGACGCTTGCGCTGACGGAGCGGCGAAGCGTTCCTTTCGATTGGAAGCCGGGCGCCGGCCAAAAGGCACCGCCCGGACGCTGAAAAGCGCCGCCAGTATAACGACAAGGCCCAACAAACGTTGGGCCTTGCGCACAGTTCCGGCTTTTTCCCTGGGCAGTCAGTCCAGCCCCTTCCAGATCTCCACGGCCTATTCACCAATAGTCCGGTCCGAAGAGAACCAGCCCATGCGCGCCGTATTGAGCACCGCCGAACGCCACATCCAGCAGCCCGAGGTTGCTCAGGCTGTCGTAAAGCAGGTGACCCAAAAAACCAGCGAGGGCAGGCGTAAATTCCGTTAAATGGTTGTTCAAAATTCCACCAGTCCCGGTATGATCGCGCGCCCTGATACACACGCTGGAAGCCCCCCCTGATGAAGTCCAACCTGATCGCCGCCGCGGAAATCGACCGACTCGATACCTGGGCCAAATACTCCGCGCCCATGTGCGGCTCCTGCATGTCCAGCTGCTGCACCCTGCCGGTGGAGGTCAAGATCAAGGACCTGATCCGCATCGGCATCGTCGACGAGTTCGAGCGTGGCGAGCCGGCGAAGAACATCGCCAAGCGCCTGCAGAAGGAAGGCATCGTCGAACGCTACAACCAGAAGTCCGAGATCTTCACCCTGCAGCGCATGAGCAACAACGACTGCCTGTATCTGGATCGCAAGAGCCGCCTGTGCACCATTTATGACAAGCGTCCGGACACCTGCCGCAACCACCCGAAGATCGGCCCGCGCCCAGGCTACTGCGCCTACAAGCCCAAGCCACTGGAACGCCCGACCAACACCAGTAGCCGGACCCTGGAACGCTTCTGACCCCAGGCCTGCGCCCCACGTAGCCCTTGTAGCCGCTGCCGAGCCCCGGCGAGGCTGCGATCGGCTGCAAAGCAGCCGCAATCCAACCACCGCCGTGTTTCAGGCATACCGCGTCGCATGGTTTACGACTGCTGCGTCGGAATGCCGCCCAAGCCGATCGCAGCCTCACAGGCTCGGCAGCAGCTACAAGTGCCACGCACCTTTTTCGCGGACCAAAAAAAACGCCCCCGGCCTTGCGACCGGGGGCGTTTTCGTTCAGCCGGGCTTAGTTAGCCTTGGCTTTCTTGGCAGCGCGGGTACGCTCGCCTTCGTCCAGGATCTTCTTGCGAAGACGGATGGACTTCGGAGTCACTTCACACAGCTCGTCGTCCTGGATGAATTCCAGGGCCTGTTCCAGGGTGAAACGAACCGGCGGAACCAGGGCGATGGTTTCGTCCTTGCCCGAAGCACGCATGTTGTCGAGCTTCTTGCCTTTGGTTGGGTTCACGCCCAGGTCGTTGTCGCGGCTGTTCAGACCGACGATCTGACCGTTGTAGATCTCCTGGCCGTGCTCGACGAACAGCTTGCCGCGTGCCTGCAGGGTTTCCAGGGAGTAGGTCAGGGCCTTGCCGGTTTCAACCGAAACCAGAACACCGTTCAGACGGCCGGACATGTGGCCGGACTTCATGGTGTCGTAGCGATCGAAGATCGAGGTCAGGATGCCTGCGCCGTTGGTCAGGGTCAGGAACTGGTTACGGAAACCGATCAGACCACGGGCTGGAATGTTGTACTCCAGACGTACACGACCCTTGCCATCCGGCGCCATGTTGGTCAGGTCGCCCTTACGCAGACCCATTTCTTCCATGACCTTGCCCTGGGAGTCTTCAGGGATGTCGATGGTCACGTTTTCGAACGGCTCCTGCTTGGTGCCGTTCACTTCGCGGATGATCACTTCAGGACGGCCTACAGCCATCTCGAAGCCTTCGCGACGCATGGTTTCGATCAGAACCGACAGGTGCAGCTCACCACGGCCGGATACCTTGAACTTGTCGGCCGAGTCGCCTTCTTCAACGCGCAGTGCAACGTTGTACAGCAGCTCTTTGTCCAGACGTTCCTTGATGTTACGGGAAGTCACGAACTTGCCTTCTTTACCGCAGAACGGCGAGTCGTTGACCTGGAAGGTCATGGAAACGGTCGGCTCGTCGACGGTCAGTGGCTTCATCGCTTCAACGGTGTTCATGTCGCACAGGGTGTCGGAGATGAACAGCTCGTCGAAACCGCTGATGCAAACGATGTCGCCGGCTGCAGCTTCTTCGACGTCCACACGGTGCAGACCGTGGTGACCCATCAGCTTCAGGATACGGCCGTTGCGGCGCTTGCCTTCGGTGTCGATGGCGACGACCGGAGTGTTCGGCTTGACGCGACCGCGAGCGATACGGCCAACGCCGATCACACCCAGGAAGCTGTTGTAGTCCAGAGCGGAGATCTGCATCTGGAACGGACCGTCACGATCAACGCTTGGCGCTGGTACGTTGTCGACGATCGACTGGTACAGCGGGGTCATGTCTTCGGCCATTTCGGTGTGGTCCAGACCGGCGATGCCGTTCAGGGCCGAGGCGTAGACGACTTTGAAGTCCAGCTGTTCGTCGGTGGCGCCCAGGTTGTCGAACAGGTCGAAGATCTGGTCCAGAACCCAGTCAGGACGCGCGCCCGGACGGTCGACCTTGTTGATCACGACGATCGGCTTCAGACCGGCTTCGAAGGCCTTCTTGGTCACGAAACGGGTTTGCGGCATAGGGCCGTCTTGCGCGTCGACCAGCAGCAGAACGGAGTCCACCATCGACATTACGCGCTCTACTTCGCCGCCGAAGCGGACTCGAAAGTTAAGGCGCCACGTGTTGCCGCCAAAACTACCGGCACCAAGCGCGCGCGCAAGGTCAAACAATACAAGAACCCACACAACGGT
>NZ_JBNNVU010000147.1:0-3258 GCF_050280705.1 Pseudomonas sp. NPDC089530
GCCCGGTCAGCCAGCCGCACAGCGCCAGCGCACAGGCCAGCGAGGCTTCGGCACTTTGCCGGGTGGGTAAGTGTATAGAAAGACTTTTCAGCTTTTCAACTGAAAGCTTCACTCCTCAAACCCTTCAGCCACCTGCCTATAAATTGGTTGCAGCTTTATAACGGATTTTAGACAGCTCGTATGACATTTTTTTGAAGCAATCCGTCACATTTGACTTACATGTACATCCCGCCGTTCACCGGGATTGTAGCCCCGGTCACGTATGCCGCGCCGTCGGATGCAAGAAAAGCGACCACTTGCGCGATCTCTTGAGCCTGCCCCAGACGACCCAGCGGAATTTGTATCTGCAGGGCTTCACGCTGCGCTTCAGGCAGTTCGCGGGTCATGTCGGTATCGATGAAACCCGGGGCAACCGAGTTCACGGTAATCGACCGCGAGCCGACTTCACGCGCCAGAGCACGACTGAAACCTTCCAGACCCGCCTTGGCGGCGGCGTAGTTTACTTGGCCAGCGTTGCCCATGGCACCCACCACCGAACCAATACTGATGATTCGACCCCAGCGAGCCTTGGTCATGCCGCGCAGAACGCCCCTGGTCAGGCGATACAGACTGTTCAGGTTGGTATCGATCACGTCGTACCATTCGTCGTCTTTCATACGCATCATCAGGGTGTCACGAGTGATACCGGCGTTGTTCACCAGGATCGCCGGCGCGCCGAACTGCTCCTGAATGCTGGCCAGGGCGGCAGCAACGGACTCGTCGCTGGTGACGTTGAGCTCAAGGCCGGTGCCTTGAATGCCGTTTTCCTTCAAGGTGGCAGCGATACGCTCGGCACCCGAAGCGGAAGTCGCGGTACCCACGACGATCGCACCCTGGCGACCCAGCTCAAGCGCGATGGCCTGGCCAATACCGCGGCTGGCACCGGTAACCAGTGCAACTTTACCTTGCAGACTCATGCAGGCTTCTCCTAATTCAGGCCTGCGCTGCACGGGCGGCAGCGAAGGCATCTGGGGTATTCAGGTTAGAGGTCGATACGCCTTCGGCGCAGCGCTTGTTGAGACCCGCCAGGACCTTGCCCGGACCGCACTCGACCAACTGGGTAGCGCCTTTGGCGGCCAGGGTCTGCACCGACTCCACCCAACGTACAGGCTTGTACAACTGCTCCAGCAGGTCACGTTTGAGGGTCTCGAGATCCGGCGCCACGCTGGCGCTGACGTTCTGCACCAGGGCGATCTGCGGCGCCTGCCAGTTGATGGCGGCAATCGCCTCGGCGAAACGCTCGGCGGCCGGACGCATCAGCTCGCAGTGCGACGGCACGCTGACTGGCAGTGGCATGGCGCGTTTGGCACCACGGGCCTTGCAACCCTCGATGGCACGCTCGACGGCGGCCTTGGCGCCAGCGATCACCACCTGGCCCGGGGAGTTGAAGTTGACCGCGCTGACCACTTCGCCTTGCGCGGCTTCGGCACAAGCCGCCAGCACATCGGCATCTTCCAGGCCGAGAATCGCCGCCATGCCGCCCTGCCCCGCAGGAACGGCTTCTTGCATCAGTTGACCGCGACGCTCTACCAGCTTCACGGCTTCGCCCAGGGTCAGGCTGCCAGCGGCAACCAGCGCGCTGTATTCACCCAGGCTGTGGCCGGCAACGAATGCCGGGCGCGCACCGCCTTCCGCCAGCCACAGACGCCACAGGGCGATCGAGGCGGTCAGAATGGCCGGCTGGGTCTTATCGGTCTGGTTGAGCAGCTCTTCGGGACCCTCTTGGGTCAGAGCCCAGAGATCGTAGCCCAGTGCATCGGAAGCTTCTTTGAAGGTTTCGAGGATCAGCGGGTACTGCGCGCCCAACTCGGCCAACATGCCGAGGGACTGCGAGCCCTGTCCTGGAAAGACGAATGCGAGGGATGCAGACATGTAACAAGCCCCTAATGATCTTGTCGTCGAAGAATTGACGTCGCACCGTGGTGGACGCAAGAAACTGACAGTTGGATGGCCAATTGAACTGAGCGGTCACATTTAAGCATTTCCGAGCGCAAACGCCTAAAGCAACAGATCCTCGAGACGGCCGCGCAGGCGCTCGGGGAGGTTTTCCTGGATCTCGATCAACGCCCGCTGAATGGCACTCTGGAACCCCTGAACACCTGCGGAACCGTGACTTTTCACGACGATTCCCTGCAACCCGAGAAAACTCGCACCGTTGTGTCGCGCCGGTGCCAGATCGGCCTGCAGACGCCGCATCAGCGGCAACGCCAGAGCCCCCACCACCCGGGAAATCGCATTCTGCTTGAACAAGGCCTCGATACGCGCGGCGATCATGGTCGCCAGCCCTTCGCTGGACTTGAGTAGGATATTGCCGACAAAACCGTCACACACCACCACATCAGCCTCGCCGCGGTACAACCCGTCACCCTCGACAAAACCGATGTAGTTCAGGCCCCGGGCATTCTGCAACAGACTCGCCGCCAGCTTGACCTGCTGATTGCCCTTGATGTCTTCGGTGCCGACATTGAGCAATGCCACCCGCGGACGAACGATCCCCAGAGTCTCGGCCGCCACCGACCCCATGACCGCAAACTGAAACAGATGCTCGGCACTGCAATCGACATTGGCCCCCAGGTCCAGCAACTGGCAATAGCCACGCTGGGTCGGGATAGCTGCGACCATCGCCGGCCGATCGATGCCCGGAAGGGTTTTCAGCACATAACGCGACAACGCCATCAGCGCACCGGTATTGCCGGCGCTGACACAGGCCTGGACCTTGCCATCGCGCAACAGCTCGAGCGCCACCCGCATGGAGGAGTCCGGCTTGCCACGCAAAGCCTGGGAAGGTTTTTCGTCCATGCCAATGACTTCTGCGGCAGGAACAACCGTCAGGCGCGCGCGATCCACAGCCGAATGGCCGGAAATCAGTTCTTCTAGGAGGAAAGGTTGACCGACAAGGGCCAGGTGCAGCGAGGGGGTAGCAGACAGGCAAGCAATACTGGCCTGAACAATGCTGCGGGGACCGAAGTCCCCGCCCATTGCGTCAATCGCGATGACTTGAGCGGACAAGGATTACTCGTCAGCGCCCTTGTCGATCACTTTACGACCGCGGTATACGCCTTCTGGCGATACGTGGTGACGCAGGTGAACTTCACCGGTGGTCTTTTCTACGGACAGGGTGCTAGCCTCGAGAGCGTCGTGCGAACGGCGCATGTCACGGGCTGAGCGGGATTTATTGTTCTGCTGAACAGCCTTAATTGATTAACTCCTAAACGTTTG
>NZ_JBNNVU010000147.1:3268-8088 GCF_050280705.1 Pseudomonas sp. NPDC089530
TTGGCGGCCTGAGAGAATCGAGGCGCAAAGCGCCCCCACCAAAATTGCACCAATACACTGAACGGGTTGGACCGCGTTACCTCGTCCTCGCTCGGTTCGGGCTC
Organism: Pseudomonas sp. NPDC089530; assembly: GCF_050280705.1. Lineage (NCBI taxonomy): Bacteria > Pseudomonadati > Pseudomonadota > Gammaproteobacteria > Pseudomonadales > Pseudomonadaceae > Pseudomonas > Pseudomonas sp. NPDC089530. Next base: position 3,373 of record NZ_JBNNVU010000147.1, read on the forward strand.
ATCGAGCCCCGCCGGCTGCTGGCATTCTTCCGGATGATGAGCAGGCACGATGGGCAAGGCAAGCAAAAGCTCTTCCTCGATCAACGCCTGCAGATCCAAAGGATCTTCGCCCAGTTCCAGCACGTCATAACCTTTCGGCAACGACTGGGTATTCGCACCCTCCTTCACCACAGCGTAACTGCACTCACTGTGGATCGGCAGGGTGACCAGCTCAAGACAACGCTGGCAAACCATTTTGACTTCGACGTCGATGGAGCTGTGGATAACTACAGCTTTACGCTCGTCACGCTCGAAAACGAATTTAGCCTGCACCGTACCGACATTGTCGGAAAGCGGGTCGCAGAGTCTCTCCAAATCAGCCAGCAGCAGTTCACCTTGAAGGGTGGTGCCACGGTCAGCCAATTTGCGCGGGTCAACGTGAGGTGGAATCGGGTCATTCAACATAGGCGCAGCATTATAGGGATGCCCCCGGCCATGTCAAAGGAAATTCAGCCCTGTGCGTCACTTGCCAGCCCCGCTAGAATTCGCGGCCTGCCTCAGGAGATGCGCATGCTGCCTTTATTACTTGCCTCAAGCTCGACCTACCGCCGCGAATTGCTCACCCGCCTGCGCCTGCCATTCACCTGCAACTCACCGGATATCGACGAAAGCCGTCGCCCCGGGGAATCCGCCATCGACCTGGTCAAACGCTTGGCCGCAGAGAAGGCCCAGGCACTGGCCGCCACCCACCCAGAGCACCTGATCATTGGTTCCGACCAGGTCGCGGTACTCGGCGAGCGCATTATCGGCAAGCCCCACTCCTTCGAAAAGGCCCGCGAGCAATTGCTCGCCGCCAGCGGCGCCAGCGTGAGCTTCCTTACCGGCCTGGCCCTGCTCAACAGCAAGACCGGCCACTGCCAGGTGGACTGCATCCCCTTCACCGTGCATATGCGCGAGCTGAGCCCTGCCCGCGTCGAGCGCTACCTGCACGCCGAACAACCCTACGACTGCGCCGGCAGCTTCAAGGCCGAAGGCCTGGGCGTCAGCCTGTTCCGCAGTACCGAGGGCACAGACTCCAGCAGCCTGATCGGCCTGCCACTGATCCGCCTAGTGGACATGCTGCTTATCGAAGGCGTTGAAATCCCCTGACTCACGCCCATAAAAAAGCCGACCCACAAGGTCGGCTTTTTCGATAACCGCACAATCAGCGTAGCGTCGGCCCCTGGAAGCCCATCCACATGGCCAGGTGCTCGGCAACGCTGGCACCCAGCTTCTTCGAGAAGCGATCGAACGGCGACTCTTGAACAGTGAAGTCCACCAGGTCCTTCTCGCCGACCACATCCCGGGCAACCGAGCTGGCACTACCCAGACCATCGATCAACCCCAGTTGCAACGCCTGCTCGCCGGACCAGACCAGGCCAGAGAACAACTCCGGATGATCTTTATCCTTGAGACGCTCGCCACGCCCCTGTTTGACGCTGGCAATGAACTGGCGATGGGTGGTATCCAGCACGCCCTGCCAGAACTGGGTTTCCTCAGGCTTTTGCGGCTGGAACGGATCAAGGAACGACTTGTGTTCGCCCGAAGTGTAGGTACGACGCTCTACCCCGAGCTTCTCCATGGTGCCGACAAAACCGTAACCGGCCGCCGTGACACCAATGGACCCCACCAGACTCGCCTTGTCGGCATAGATCTGATCGGCAGCGCTGGCGATGTAATAGGCGCCGGAAGCCCCGAGATCGGAGATCACCGCGTACACCTTGGTATTCGGATGCAAGCCACGCAGACGACGGATTTCGTCATAGACATAACCCGACTGCACCGGACTGCCACCCGGACTGTTGATCCGCAGCACAATGCCCTTGACCTTCGCATCCTCGAACGCCGCTCGCAGACTGGTGACGATGTTATCGGCACTCGCCGGCTCCTTGTCCGCGATCAAGCCTGACACTTCGATCAGCGCCGTGTAGCTGGCCCCGCGGGTGGCGTTCTTTTCCATATCCATCAATGGTGTGAAGAACAGCAGCGCCAAAAACAGATAAACGAAGGTCATGAGCTTGAAGAAAATCCCCCAACGCCGTGAGCGGCGCTGCTCTTGCACACCGGCCAGCAGGGTCTTTTCCAGCAACTTCCAGCTTTTATCGTCAGCATTGTCGGCAGCCGCTTTAGTGGGCGCCTTCCATTCGTCGGTCATGCTTTTTCAACCCCGAAAAGCTCAGTTGCTCCGCTGGCTGAGCCAGGCATGCAACTGAGGAAAACTATCGATAGCCAGGCGCGGTTCATAAGCCTGCAAGGCCTCCAGCGACTGGGCGCCATAACTGACCGCAACCGACGCCATGCCTGCGTTGCGCGCCATCAGCAGGTCGAAGGAGGAATCCCCCACCATCAACGCCTGCTCGGGACGCACCTCGCAATGCGCCAGGATCTGCTCGAGCATCAACGGATGAGGCTTGCTCGCGGTTTCGTCGGCGGCCCGGGTGATATCGAAATAATCCTCCCAGCCATGGGCCCTCAACACCCGATCCAGGCCACGACGCGCCTTGCCGGTCGCCACCGCCAGATGATACCCCTCGCACCGAAACGCTTCGAGGGACTGCACCACCCCCGCGAACAGCGGAGAAGGCTCGGCCTCGAGGGCGATGTAGTGATCGGCATAGTGCTGGCGGAAATCGACCAGTTCGGCATCGCCGATTTCCGGATACAGCGTACGAATCGCCTCCGGCAGCCCCAGACCGATGATGCCCTTGACCGCAAAATCATCGCAGCGGGCGAACCCCGAACGATCGGAGGCCACATGCATCGACTCGACGATCCGACCAATGGAATCGGCCAGGGTGCCATCCCAATCGAAGATCAGCAGCTTGTAATCAGGGTGCACTGAGACGCTCCACGGTGTTGGCCCACATCTCGTCCACCGGCGCTTGCAACTTCAGCTCACCGCCATCGGGCAGCGGCACGGTCAGCATGTAGGCATGCAGAAACAGGCGCTTGCCGCCCAGGTCGCGAATTTCCTTGGTGAAATCGTCATCGCCGTACTTGCTGTCACCGGCGATGCAATGCCCGGCGTGCAGGGTATGCACCCGAATCTGGTGGGTGCGACCGGTCACCGGCTTGGCCTCGACCATGGTGGCGAAGTCACCGAAACGGCGCAGCACCTTGAACAGGGTCAAGGCCTCCTTGCCCTCTTCGTTCACCTCGACCATACGCTCGCCGGAACGCAGGTTGCTCTTGAGCAGCGGCGCGCGGACCTGCTTGACCGAAGTCGCCCAATTGCCACGAACCAGCGCCATGTAACGCTTGTCGACACCGTCGCCACGCAAGGCCTCATGCAAGTGACGCAGCATGCTGCGCTTCTTGGCGATCATCAGCAGGCCGGAGGTATCGCGGTCGAGGCGATGCACCAGCTCCAGCTCCTTGGCATCCGGACGCAACTGACGAAAGGCTTCGATGACCCCGAAATTCAACCCGCTGCCGCCGTGCACAGCGATGCCAGCGGGCTTGTTGATCACGATCAGGGCTTTGTCTTCGTAGACAATCGACGCTTCCAGGCGCTGCAACAGCCCCTGCGCCACCGGCACAGGCTCGTCACGCTCTGGCACGCGCACAGGCGGCACGCGCACGATATCGCCCGCCTGCAGCTTGTATTCAGGCTTGATCCGGCCCTTGTTCACTCGCACTTCGCCTTTGCGCAAAATGCGATAAATCAAGGTCTTGGGCACGCCTTTGAGCCGAGCGAGGAGGAAATTGTCGATTCGTTGGCCGGCATATTCCGGCGAGACCTCAAGCAGTTGAACGCCTGGGGTCGAAGGGGCTGTAGTCGTCATGGCGCAAATGATAACAATTTTTTATGGATTTGAAGCACTTAATGATTACTGCTATAGTCGCGAACGCCGCCAAAAGCGGCCTGGACAGCGGACCAACGGCCAACAGCCGGCCCTGACCAACGCAATTCACCAGGACGCAAGGCCGTCCTACGGGGCTTTCGCTACGAACGGTAGAGTTTTGCAGTTGTAACAAGCGCAGGTGACATGAGGCCTGAAGCCCGCCGAAAAGCAGAGTTTGCACTCGCCTTTCGAGCAAATATTAACGGCCAGTTCACAAAGTGCAGTCAGCTACGGACGAACCCGAGCGAACGCTTCGGAAACACCGCCTAAATTAGCCATGATGCGTGACCTCCCCTTTCGGAGCTCACGGTAAATGCCAACCCGCTGCGGAATCTGCGCGCGGCAGCACCCGAATTATCAGGGATACGTGTAGGGTGGAGATGCACAACCGTCGGACTGTGTAGCATTAGGCTTGTTCAAGACGCTTCATATCGTCCACAGCCACCGGTTGATTCCTCCTCCTGATTGAGCTTTTGCTTAAGAGGTGCCTTTTGTCACCCCAGCAAGCAGGACGCGTGAGTCGCGAATTCGCCCCAACTGGCCGGATCTCGCTAGACACTGGAGCGCTCAACCGCTCCTGACGCACCTGACACCGACCGTGAGAAGTCGTGTGTGCCGAACGCCGTTTCCGGCAGCCCGGAAACCGACGGTACTACATGAAAAGAATGCTGATTAACGCAACTCAACCCGAAGAGTTGCGTGTTGCACTGGTAGATGGCCAACGCCTCTACGACCTGGACATCGAATCCGGTGCACGCGAGCAAAAGAAGGCCATGGTTATTCCTTGCTGGCGTTCCAGACCGGTCTTCCGTTGCTGGCGGAAAAGGCCCGTCGCCAGGGGCTCGCGGCCATG
>NZ_JBNNVU010000148.1:0-7923 GCF_050280705.1 Pseudomonas sp. NPDC089530
AAAGGTGCGGTAAGAGCGCACCGCACGTCTGGTAACAGTTCGTGGCTAGGTAAACCCCACTCGGAGCAAGACCAAATAGGGTTCCAAGGCGTGGCCCGCGCTGGAACCGGGTAGGTTGCTAAAGATGTCCAGTGATGGCCATCGTAGAGGAATGACTGTCCTCGACAGAACCCGGCTTACAGATCGACTCTCCACCTTTTCCCTCCCTGCTTGAATCAATAGCAGAAGCGCTTTTGTAATACCGAAAAGTTCTTACTCTTAATAATTCACTTTAACTTCGCGATGCAGCTTCTTGAATGAAGTGAAGTTGCCATGCCAAATCCTTCGCCAAATTCCTGTTACCCCTCCTTTTGATCTCCTAAATCTCCGTTCTATAAGGCTTTTCCGTCGATCGGTGCCTTGACGGTGTGGTGGGCGCATTCCTATAGTGTGCGCAAGTGGCGGAAAGTGGCATGAAGTGGGTTTTTTGCTCGTAAAACGCTAAAATTTGGAGAAACGCTGACGTGTTTCGCGGAGCTAACGCTATCAGTCTCGACGCAAAGGGCCGTCTCGCCATGCCGAGCCGGTACCGTGACGAGCTCGTTTCGCGTAGTTCCGGGCAACTTATCGTCACTATTGATGCCGTTGATCCGTGTTTGTGTGTCTACCCCCTCGATGAGTGGGAAATTATCGAAACCAAACTGCGTGCCCTGCCTTCGCTGCGTGAAGAAAACCGCCGCTTGCAGCGCTTGCTGATTGGTAATGCCGTCGACCTCGAGCTCGATGGCAGTGGTCGTTTTCTGGTTCCACCGCGTTTGCGCGAATACGCCAAGCTGGATAAGCGCGCGATGCTGGTAGGCCAACTGAACAAGTTCCAACTGTGGGACGAGGATGCCTGGAATGCTGTATCTGCAGCGGACCTGGCAGCTATTCAACAACCGGGCGCCATGCCCGATGAACTGCGTGATTTGATCCTGTGACTATTGATAGCGGCTTTAACCACATCACCGTACTGCTTGACGAAGCCGTCGAGGCTCTCGCCGTACGTCCTGATGGCTGCTATCTGGATGGCACCTTCGGCCGCGGCGGTCACAGTCGTCTGATTCTCAGCAAGCTCGGGCCGGATGGTCGGCTGCTCGGATTCGACAAAGATCCCCAAGCGATTGCCACAGGGCAAGCGCTAGCGGCCGAAGACGGCCGCTTTGTCGTTGTGCAGCGCAGCTTTGCCGAGCTGGGTTCGGAAGTGGTCGAACGCGGTCTGGATGGCAAGGTCAGCGGCGTGCTTCTCGATCTGGGGGTCTCTTCCCCGCAGCTCGACGATCCGGAGCGCGGCTTCAGTTTTCTCAATGACGGTCCCCTGGACATGCGCATGGACCCGACTCGCGGCATCAGCGCCGCCGAGTTCATCGCCACCGCGCCGGTCGAAGAAATTGCCCGGGTGTTCAAGGAGTACGGCGAAGAGCGTTTCGCCGGCCGCATGGCGCGTGCTGTGGTCGAGCGTCGCGAGGTCAAGCCGTTCGAACGCACCGCCGATCTGGCTGAAGTCTTGAAAGTCGCCAACCCGGCCTGGGAAAAGGGCAAGAACCCGGCTACCCGTGCGTTCCAGGGTTTGCGCATCCACGTCAACAATGAACTGGGCGATCTCGAAGCCGGCCTCGAAGCTGCTCTGGAATCCCTCGAAGTGGGTGGGCGCCTGGTGGTGATCAGCTTCCACTCCCTGGAAGACCGCATCGTCAAACTGTTCATGCGCAAGCTGGTGAAGGGTGAAACCGATAACCTGCCGCGCAATCTGCCGGTACGTTTCGAAGCCTTCGTGCCGAAAATCAAGATCCATGGCAAAGCGCAGTTCGCCTCCGAGGCCGAACTCAAAGCCAACCCGCGTGCTCGTAGTGCTGTCATGCGCGTCGCGGAGAAGCTGCGGTGAGCAAGCTTTTCGCCAAGCCACTTCCAGGCGGAAGCTTTTTCATGCTTCTGCTGTTCATCGGTGTTCTGGTGTCCGCGATTGCGGTGTCCTACAGCGCCCACTGGAACCGTCAGCTGCTCAACACGCTGTACGGCGAGTTGAGTGTGCGGGACAAGGCGCAAGCGGAGTGGGGGCGGCTGATTCTCGAGCAAAGCACCTGGACCGCCCATAGCCGGATCGAAGTGCTGGCCACTGAACAACTGAAAATGCGCATTCCCGGCGCGGCCGAAGTGCAGATGGTGGCGCCATGATGAAGCTCGAAGGCGCACTCTTTCCCTGGCGGTTCCGCGTGGTGCTGGGCTTGCTCGGTGTCATGGTGGCGGCGATTGCCTGGCGCATCATCGACCTGCAGGTGGTCGACCGTGATTTCCTCAAGGGCCAGGGCGATGCGCGCAGCGTTCGGCATATTCCGATTCCGGCTCACCGTGGCTTGATCACCGATCGCAACGGCGAACCGCTGGCGGTCAGTACGCCAGTGACCACCCTGTGGGCCAACGCCAAGGAAATGCAACTGGCCAAAGACAAGTGGCCAGCCTTGGCGGCTGCCCTGGGGCAGGACCCCAAGGCGCTGGCCGAGCGCCTTGAAGCGCAAGCCAATAAAGAATTCATCTACCTGGTTCGTGGCCTGACGCCCGAGCAGGGGCAGCAAGTGCTCGATCTCAAGGTGCCAGGGGTTTATGGCATCGAAGAGTTCCGGCGCTTCTACCCGGCCGGTGAAGTGACCGCGCACATGGTGGGCTTTACCGACATCGACGACCGCGGTCGCGAAGGTGTCGAGCTGGCTTATGACGAGTGGCTGGCCGGGGTCCCGGGCAAGCGCCAGGTCATCAAGGATCGGCGCGGCAGACTGATCAAGGATGTCCAGGTCACCAAAAACGCCAAGGCCGGCAAGCCCTTGGCGTTGTCGATTGACCTGCGCCTGCAATATCTGGCCAACCGCGAATTGCGCAATGCCATTGTCGAGAACGGTGCCAAGGCGGGCAGCCTGGTCATCATGGATGTGAAGACCGGCGAGATCCTGGCCATGGTCAACCAGCCGACCTACAACCCGAACAACCGTCGCAACCTGCAACCGGCGATGATGCGTAACCGCGCGATGATCGACGTGTTCGAACCGGGTTCGACCATGAAAGCCATCTCCATGAGCGCGGCGTTGGAAACCGGTCGCTGGAAACCGAGCGACACCGTCGAGGTTTATCCGGGCACGCTGCAGATCGGCAAATACACCATTCGCGACGTATCCAAGACCGAAGGCGCGGTGCTCGACCTGACCGGGATTCTGATCAATTCCAGTAACGTCGGCATGAGTAAGATCGCCTTCGACATTGGCGGCGAAGCCATCTTCCGTCTGGCCCAGAAAATCGGCCTCGGCCAGGACACCGGTCTCGGTTTCCCGGGCGAACGCGTCGGCAATCTGCCGAACTACCGCGAATGGCGCAAGGCCGAGACCGCCACGCTGTCCTATGGCTACGGTATCTCGGTGACGGCGATCCAGCTGGTTCACGCCTTCTCGGCACTGGCCAACAACGGTCGTATCGCACCGCTGACACTGATCAAAACCGATAAGGCACCGCAGACCACCCAGGTGATTCCGGAGAAGGTCGCCAAGACCATGCAAGGCATGTTGCAGCAGGTGATCGAGGCGCCGCGCGGCGTGTTCCGGGCCCAGGTGCCGGCTTATCACGTAGCCGGCAAGAGTGGTACCGCGCGTAAGACTTCGGTGGGCACCAAGGGCTACGCCGAGAACTCTTACCGCTCGTTGTTCGCCGGTTTCGGTCCGATGAGCGATCCGCGCTACGCCATCGTGGTGGTGATCGACGAGCCGAGCAAGGCCGGTTATTTCGGTGGCTTGGTCTCGGCGCCGGTGTTCAGCAAAGTGATGTCCGGCACCCTGCGCCTGATGAATATTTCGCCGGATAACCTGCCGCCTACCCAACAAGCCAATGCGGCGCCAGCTAAAGGAGGGCGTGGCTGATGTCTCTTAGCCTGAACACTATTTTCGCCCACGCTGGTCGTGATCTGCTGATTCGCGAACTGACCCTGGACAGCCGCAATGTGCGCGCTGGCGATCTGTTTCTCGCGGTCCCCGGCGGCAAGTTCGATGGCCGTGCACATATCGCCGATGCCTTGCAGCGCGGGGCGGCCGCCGTAGCTTACGAAGTCGAGGGTGCCACCGTCCTGCCGATTACCGATGTGCCGCTGATCCCGGTCAAGGGGCTGGCGGCGCAGTTGTCGGATATCGCCGGACGTTTTTATGGCGACCCGAGCCGCAGTCTCAACCTGATTGGCGTGACCGGTACCAACGGCAAGACCAGCGTGACCCAGTTGGTGGCGCAGGCCCTCGATCTGTTGGGCCAGCCCTGCGGCATCGTCGGCACCCTCGGCAGCGGCTTTTATGGCGCGCTGCAAAGTGGGATGCACACCACGCCGAACCCGATTGCCATGCAGGCCACCCTGGCCGACCTGAAAAACGTCGGCGCCAAAGCCGTGGCGATGGAAGTGTCGTCCCATGGCCTCGACCAGGGCCGGGTCACTGCGCTGGCGTTCGATGTGGCGGTGCTGACCAATCTGTCCCGCGACCATCTGGATTATCACGGCACCATGGAGGCCTACGGCGGCGCCAAGGCCAAGCTGTTCGGCTGGACCGACCTGCGGTGCCGGGTCATCAACCTCGACGACGAGTTCGGTCGGTTGCTGGCGGGCGAGGAGCTGGATTCGCGGCTCATCACCTATAGCCTCGAGGACCCTCGGGCCTATCTGTATTGCCGTGAGGCGCAGTTTGACGACGAAGGCGTGCGGGCCACTCTGGTGACGCCGCAGGGCGAATATCACCTGCGTAGCACGCTGCTCGGTCGTTTCAACCTGAGCAACGTGCTGGCCGCGGTCGGCGCCTTGCTCGGCCTGGATTACCCGCTCGACGAAATCCTGCGCATGCTGCCGAAGCTGGAAGGTCCGGCCGGGCGCATGCAACGCCTGGGTGGCGGTTCGCAGCCGCTGGTGGTGGTGGATTACGCCCACACCCCGGATGCCCTGGAAAAAGTATTGCTGGCCCTGCGTCCTCACGCCAAGGGCCGTTTGCTGTGCCTGTTCGGTTGCGGCGGTGACCGCGATCGCGGCAAGCGTCCGTTGATGGCTGAAGTGGTCGAGCGCCTGGCTGATGGCGTGCTGGTTACCGATGACAACCCGCGCACGGAAGATCCGATGCAGATTTTCGACGACATTCGTGCCGGCTTCAGTGCGGTGGACAAGGTCGATTTCGTGGCTGGCCGTGGCCTGGCCATTGCCCAGCTGGTGGCCGCTGCTTCGGCGGACGATGTCATTGTCCTGGCCGGTAAAGGTCATGAGGACTATCAGGAAATCAACGGCGTGCGGCTGGACTTCTCCGACCTGGTGGAAGCTGACCGGGCGCTGACCGCGTGGGAGGTGGCCCATGCTTAAGGCCCTGAAACTCAGTGATGTAAGTGCGCCGCTGGCGGGACGCTTGCTGGGTGGCGATTGCAGTTTCGATGGCGTGAGCATCGACAGTCGGGCGATCAAGCCGGGCCAGCTGTTTATCGCCCTGGCAGGTCCACGCTTCGACGGCCATGACTACCTGAACGAAGTCGCCGCCAAGGGTGCTGTCGGCGCTCTGGTCGAGCGCGCGGTGCCCGACAGCACGCTGCCGCAACTGCTGGTCAGCGACACCCGGCAGGCCCTCGGCCAGCTGGGGGCGCTGAATCGCGCGGCGTTCACTAAACCTGTAGCGGCGGTGACCGGCTCCAGCGGCAAGACCACGGTCAAGGAAATGCTCGCGAGCATCCTGCGTACCCGTGGGCCGGTGCTGGCCACCCGCGGCAACCTGAACAACGACCTGGGTGCGCCGCTGACTCTGCTGGAGCTGGCTCCGGAGCACAGCGCAGCGGTGATCGAACTGGGCGCGTCGCGCATCGGTGAAATTGCCTATACGGTCGCGATGACCAAACCGCAGGTCGCCATCATCAATAACGCCGGTACCGCCCATGTCGGCGAGTTCGGCGGGCCGGAAAAAATCGTCGAGGCCAAGGGCGAGATCCTCGAGGGGCTGGATGCTACCGGCATCGCCGTGCTCAATCTCGACGACAAGGCGTTCCCGATCTGGAAAAAACGCGCCGCCGGCCGTCAGGTGCTGAGTTTCGCCCTGAACAACACCGCCGCCGACTTCCATGCCTCGGATATCGAGCGCGATGCCCGTGGCTGCCCGAACTTCACGCTGCACGCTGGCAACGGCGCCGAGCGCGTCCAGTTGAACCTGCTGGGCACCCATAACGTGGCCAACGCGTTGGCCGCCGCCGCGGCTGCCCATGCCCTGGGCGTGTCGCTGTTCGGTATCGCCACCGGGCTCAATGCAGTGCAGCCGGTCAAGGGGCGCACCGTCGCCCAGCTGGCGAAAAACGGCATGCGGGTGATCGACGACACCTACAACGCGAATCCCACGTCTATGTGCGCCGCCGTTGATATACTCGCCGGCTTTTCCGGCCGCACCGTCCTGGTGCTCGGAGATATCGGCGAGTTGGGCGATTGGGCGGAGCAGGGGCACCGCGATGTAGGTGCTTATGCCGCCGGTAAAGTGTCGGCACTTTATGCCGTGGGCCCGATGATGGCCCATGCGGTCGCGGCCTTCGGTGAGCACGGCCAACACTTCGCCAACCAGGCCGAGCTGATCGCTGCCCTGGGCGCCGAGCAAGATACAAACACCACTATTTTGATCAAGGGATCGCGCAGCGCGGCGATGGAAAACATCGTCGTGGCCTTGTGCGGTTCCAGCACGGAGAAACATTGATGCTGCTGCTGCTAGCGGAGTACCTGCAACAGTTCTACAAAGGCTTCGCGGTCTTTCAGTACCTGACCCTGCGCGGGATTCTCGGGGTACTGACTGCGCTGGTGCTGTCCTTGTGGCTGGGGCCGTGGATGATCCGCACGTTGCAGAACCGCCAGATCGGTCAGGCTGTGCGTAATGACGGCCCGCAATCGCACCTGTCCAAGTCGGGTACCCCGACCATGGGCGGCGCGCTGATTCTTTCGGCAATCGGTGTCAGCACTCTGCTGTGGGCGGACCTGAGCAACCGTTACGTGTGGGTGGTGCTGCTGGTCACCCTGCTGTTCGGCGCCATCGGCTGGGTCGACGACTATCGCAAAGTGATCGAGAAGAACTCCCGCGGCCTGCCAAGCCGCTGGAAGTATTTCTGGCAGTCGGTGTTCGGCCTGGGCGCGGCGATCTTCTTGTACGTCACCGCGCAGACTCCGGTCGAAACCACCTTGCTGATCCCCATGCTCAAGGACTTCAGCATTCCGTTGGGCATTGGTTTCGTGATCCTGACCTATTTCGTGATCGTCGGCTCCAGCAACGCGGTCAACCTGACTGATGGCCTCGACGGCCTGGCGATCATGCCGACCGTGATGGTGGGTGGCGCCCTGGGCATCTTCTGCTACCTGTCGGGTAACGTGAAATTCGCCGAATACCTGCTGATTCCCTATGTCCCGGGCGCGGGTGAACTGATCGTGTTCTGCGGCGCGCTGATCGGCGCTGGCCTGGGCTTCCTGTGGTTCAACACCTATCCGGCACAGGTCTTCATGGGTGACGTCGGCGCACTGGCGCTGGGCGCGGCCCTGGGCACCATCGCGGTGATCGTCCGTCAGGAAATCGTCCTGTTCATCATGGGCGGCGTGTTCGTGATGGAAACCCTGTCCGTGGTCATTCAGGTCGCTTCCTTCAAGTTGACCGGCCGTCGTGTATTTCGCATGGCACCGATCCACCACCACTTTGAACTCAAGGGCTGGCCCGAGCCGCGTGTGATCGTCCGTTTCTGGATCATCACCGTGATTCTGGTGCTGATCGGCCTTGCCACCCTGAAGCTGAGGTAGTGCCGTTGAAATGCAACTGCGCCTTGCTGCCGAAACCCTGGGCGGTCTGCGTGCGTTTCAAGCTGGCGCGCAAATGACCCGGGGCAGCCGGCAGAAACGGC
>NZ_JBNNVU010000149.1:0-7871 GCF_050280705.1 Pseudomonas sp. NPDC089530
CTCAGACCGAGCAGGAAAACCACGACAAGATCTTCGCCTGGAAAGTGGCCAAGTTCGTCAAGTCCAACGCCATCGTCTACGCCAAGAACCGCCAGACCATCGGTGTCGGCGCCGGCCAGATGAGCCGCGTGAACTCCGCCCGTATCGCCGCGATCAAGGCTGAGCATGCCGGTCTGCAGGTGCAGGGCGCGGTCATGGCCTCCGATGCGTTCTTCCCGTTCCGCGACGGCATCGACAACGCGGCCAAGGTCGGCATCACCGCGGTGATCCAGCCAGGCGGCTCGATGCGCGACAGCGAAGTGATCGCAGCGGCCGACGAAGCCGGCATCGCCATGGTCTTTACCGGCATGCGCCACTTCCGCCACTAACAAGACGACGGTCGCACTGACGCCGGCATCTGCTGCGTTGGAGCCCACCTCGATGATGCTCATTGCCAGAAGGCAACTCCGCTCATCGGGGTGGGCTCCGCCTTGCATCTACCGGCGTCATTGCAACCTCCTAGGGCGTGAAGCGCTTTAGGCTTCAAAACAGAATTAGCGTCATCCGAGGTTTTTGAAATGAATGTGTTGATCATTGGCAGCGGCGGCCGCGAACACGCCCTGGCGTGGAAAGTGGCTCAGGACCCACGGGTCGAGAAAGTCTTCGTTGCCCCGGGCAACGCCGGCACCGCCATCGAAGCCAAGTGCGAGAACGTGGCCATCGACGTCCTGGCCCTGGAGCAGTTGGCCGACTTCGCCGAGAAGAACGTCGCCCTGACCATCGTCGGCCCGGAAGTGCCGCTGGTGGCCGGTGTGGTCGACCTGTTCCGCTCCCGAGGCCTGGACTGCTTCGGTCCGACCGCCGGTGCCGCCCAGCTGGAAGGCTCGAAAGCCTTCACCAAGGACTTCCTGGCGCGCCACAAGATCCCGACCGCCGACTACCAGAACTTCACCGAGATCGAGCCGGCCCTGGCCTACCTGCGGGAAAAAGGCGCGCCGATCGTGATCAAGGCCGACGGCCTGGCCGCCGGTAAAGGCGTGATCGTCGCCATGACCCTGGCCGAAGCCGAAGACGCCGTGCGCGACATGCTGGCCGGCAACGCCTTCGGCGACGCCGGTTCGCGAGTGGTCATCGAAGAGTTCCTCGACGGCGAGGAAGCCAGCTTCATCGTCATGGTCGACGGCAAGAACGTGCTGCCGATGGCCACCAGCCAGGACCACAAGCGCGTGGGCGATGGCGACAGCGGCCCGAACACCGGCGGCATGGGCGCCTACTCCCCGGCCCCGGTGGTGACCGCCGACGTGCACCAGCGCGTGATGGACCAGGTGATCTGGCCGACCGTGCGCGGCATGGCCGAGGAAGGCAACGTCTACACCGGTTTCCTGTACGCCGGCCTGATGATCGACAAGGCCGGTAACCCGAAGGTCATCGAGTTCAACTGCCGCTTCGGCGACCCGGAAACCCAACCGGTGATGCTGCGCCTGCAATCGAGCCTGGTCCTGCTGGTCGAGGCCGCCATGGCCCAGGCCCTGGACAAGGTCGAGGCGCAATGGGATCCACGGCCGAGCCTGGGCATCGTCCTGGCCGCCGGCGGCTACCCGGGCGACTACGCCAAAGGCGCGGTGATCGAAGGCCTGGACGCTGCCGCCAGCCTGGAAGGCAAGGTCTTCCACGCCGGTACCGCGCTCAAGGACGGTCAGGTCGTGACCTCCGGCGGCCGCGTACTCTGCGCCACCGCCCTGGGCGACAGCGTGGGCGCCGCGCAGCAGCAGGCTTACCAACTGGCAGCTAAGATCGACTGGCAAGGCTGCTTCTACCGCAACGACATCGGTTACCGGGCCATTGCCCGTGAGCGTGGCGAAAATCAGGAGTAATCCTGTCGTCCTGTCCGGCAGGGGCCCCCAGGCCCTTGCCGGACGGTTCCGGCGCCGCGCATAGTTATCATCTGGCATCAACCTACGAAGGGATTTCGCCGTGCGCTGGCTCAGGACTGCCATAAGTATCACCGTCACATTGCTGACCCTGCTCTGCTTGATTCCGGCCCATGCCGCTCAAGGCAGTAACTGGGCGGTTTTGCTCGACGAACAGGCCGACCTGCAACTGAGCGATATCCGCTCCCCCCGCTACACCAATCAATTCAGCCCGATCGAACTGGAGCGCATCACCGCCGCCGAACCCGGAGGCGCGTTATGGCTGCGTTTCAAACTGCAACCGGGCAAACACGAACAATTGCTGCGGATCTTCGCGCCCGACCTGTCGCGTCTGAACATGTATGTGCTCGACGGCGACACCCTGGTCGAGCAACTGAATTCCGGCACCCAGCAGCCCCAGGCCGAACGCCCCCTGCCCAGCAGCGATTTCATGCTGCCGCTGCCGCAAAGCGAGAAGACCCTCGACGTTTATCTGCGCCTGGTCTCCGACCACCAGCTGCGCCCTTACATCACCCTGCAATCGGCAGTCATGACCGCGGCCAACCAGGGCCAGAGCCTACTCTACGGCCTGCTGTTCGGCTGCATGGGCATGCTGATGCTGCACAACCTCGTGCGCTACGCCTACACCCGTTCGCGCAGCAGCCTGTGGGTGGCCTCCTGCGAAGCCCTGGTGATGCTCAGCCTGGCGCTGATGCTCAACCTGTTCGGCCCCTGGCTGCCGGACTGGCATGCCATACAGACCCCCGGCGCCTATCTGGCGCTGTTGCTGACCACCCCGTGCGGGCTGATGTTCGTCTATCGCTTCTTCGCCCCGCTGGGTCCGCACCCGCTGAACAAACTGCTGCTGGTCGACATCCTGATGGTCGGCCTGTGCGCCCTGTTGCTGCTGTTCCTCGACTCGCTGCCGCTGAACCTCATCACTTATGGGCTGGTGGCCCTGGTCGGCCTGAGCATGCTGTTCATCGGCGCCTATCACTGGCAGAAGGGCTACCGCCCGGCGCGCTTCTTCGTGGCCGGCATGGCCATCTTCAACATCGGCGCGCTGATCGTGCTGCCGGCGCTGCTGGGGCTGACCCTGGTCGCGCCCCAGGGGCTGATCATCACCCTGCTGGTGACCATGTGCCTGAGCGGCCTGGCGATGAGCATCGCCCTGGGCGAGCGCCAGCGCAGCATCACCGAGGACGAGTTCAGCGTCAGCCGCGACCTCGCCGCCAGCAACGCCGAGGTCAATGCCAAGACCGAGTTCCTGGCGAAGATCAGCCACGAGATCCGCACCCCGATGAACGGGGTGCTGGGCATGACCGAACTGCTGCTGGGCACGCCGCTGTCGGTCAAGCAGCGCGACTATGTGCAAACCATCCACAGCGCCGGCAACGAACTGCTGACCCTGATCAACGAGATCCTCGACATTTCCAAGCTCGAGTCCGGGCAGATCGAGCTGGACGACGTGCAGTTCGATCTCAATGCGCTGATCGAAGACTGCCTGAGTATTTTCCGGGCCAAGGCCGAGCAGCAGAACGTCGAACTGATCAGCTTCATCCAGCCCCAGGTGCCGCGGGTGATCAGCGGCGACCCGACCCGCCTGCGCCAGGCCATGCTCAGCCTGCTGGAAAACGCCCTGAAGAAGACCGACGAAGGCGAGATCCTGGTCGTGGTCGCCCTGGACGAGCGCACCAGCAAGCCGCGCCTGCGCATCGCCGTGCAGGACAGCGGCCAGCCGATGGAGGCCGAGGAACGCGAGGCCCTGCTGCATTCGCAACTGCACAGCAAGAACTTCCTGGCCGCCACCCGCCTGGGCGGGAGCCTCGGGCTGGTCATCGCCCGCCAGTTGATCCTACTGATGCATGGCGAGTTCGGGATCAAGACCAGCACCAACCAGGGCAGCACCCTGTGGCTGACCCTGCCGCTGGACCCGGAACGCCTGGAGCATCCGACCTCCGACCTCGACGGCCCACTGCAAGGCGCCCGGGTGCTGGTGGTGGACGACAACGACACCTGCCGCAAGGTCCTGGTGCAGCAATGCAGCGCCTGGGGCCTGAACGTCAGCGCCGTGCCGTCGGGCAAGGAGGCCCTGGCCTTGCTGCGGACCAAGGCGCACCTGCGCGACTACTTCGACGTGGTCCTGCTCGACCAGAACATGCCCGGCATGACCGGCATGCAACTGGCGGCCAAGATCAAGGAAGACCCGAGCCTGAACCACGACATCCTGCTGATCATGCTCACCGGCATCAGCAACGCGCCGAGCAAGGTCATCGCACGTAATGCCGGGGTCAAGCGCATCCTCGCCAAGCCGGTGGCCGGCTACACCCTCAAGACCACCCTGGCCGACGAGCTGACCCAGCGCAACAAGGGCCAGTTCGTGCCCCATCAGCACCCGGTGCTGAACGGGGTTCCAACGCCGGTCAAGGTGCCGAGCGACTTCCGGATCCTGGTCGCCGAGGACAACAGCATTTCCACCAAAGTGATTCGCGGCATGCTCGGCAAGCTCAACCTGCAACCCGATACCGCGAGCAACGGCGAGGAAGCCCTGCAGGCGATGAAGGCCCAGCGCTATGACCTGGTGCTGATGGACTGCGAAATGCCGATCCTCGACGGTTTCTCCGCGACCCAACAGCTGCGAGCCTGGGAAGTCGGCAACCAGCGCGTACGCACGCCGGTGGTGGCGCTGACCGCGCACATCCTCACCGAACACAAGGAACGCGCACGCCAGGCCGGCATGGACGGGCACATGGCCAAGCCGGTGGAACTGTCGCAACTGCGCGAACTGATCGAACACTGGGTGGCCCAGCGCGACCTGCAGGACCGCACCACGGCTCAGCCCTCCTGAGCCGACAGCACAGCAAACGCCTGTTAAACTCCAGCTCGCCCTCCTTTGCCGCGAGCTTGCGCCATGCTCCAAGTGCTGTTCAGCGTGTACCTGAAGATGCTGGTGCTCTACAGTCCCTTCTTCGTCCTGTCCTGCTTCATCAGCCTGACTCGCGGTTACTCCAACAAGGAACGCCGGCGCCTGGCCTGGAACGTCGCCCTGGCGACCCTGGTCTCCAGCGTGCTGCTGTATCTGTTCGGCCGGGCGATCTTCAGCGTGTTCGGCATCACCGTGGACGCCTTCCGCATCGGCGCCGGCAGCGTGCTGTTCATCTCGGCGCTGGGCATGGCCCAGGGCAAGTCGGCGGTGCAGACCGACAACGTGCAGCAGGACGTGACCATCGTGCCGCTGACCATCCCCCTCACCGTCGGCCCCGGCACCATCGGCGCCCTGCTGGTGATGGGCGTCGGCCAGCCACACTGGGACGACAAGATCACCGCCATCCTCAGCATCGCCCTGGCCAGCTTCACCGTCGGCGTAGTGCTGTACCTGTCCAACCGCATCGAACGCCTCCTCGGCGAACAAGGCCTGCAGATCGTCAGCCGCCTGATGGGCCTGTTCGTCTGCGCCCTGGCGGCGCAGATCATCTTTACCGGGGTCAAGGGCTATCTGGTGCCCTAGGTCGTCAAGGCTCCTCTCAGACAGCACACAAATGGAATCGCAGGCAACGGAATGCAGAATCCTCAAAAATCTTCAGCCAAATGTCTTGCCGCAGCCCCCCGTCCGTTTCCGACGCGCAAACGACGCCTCATCGGACACCGCCCCGCCTGCTTGCTGGCCTTGCTCGCGCTGCTGACGCAGCCGGTCATGGCGGCGGAACTGCCTGGTGCAAAACAGAAAGACCGACCCAACCAAGTCAACACCTACAGCGAGCACTTTGGCGACTTCCATGTATTTCGCGGCCAGTCATCCACCACTCTGGAGATCACCTACAAGGGCAGGCCTTATCGTCCGCTGAACGCCTGGCAAATCACCAATGTCAGGCCCACGGGCGCGACTCAGGGCGGGCAGCCCGTACTGCTGGCGACCACCATCGAATGGATGGGCGTCGGTACGGTGGTGATTGCAGTGCAGAACGACACGCCACTGGCCCGTATCCTCAGCCCCGTCAAAAACAAGGACGAACCAGACTGGGGCCAGCCGCAGCCCGGGCGTAACGACCTGCTGCTGTTTCCCGAGGGCGCGCGGGCCTTCATCCCCTCGACGGGGCAAGTCCTGTGGTTCGACGAACGCCTTCCCGGTTGGGGGTTTTCTCACTACGCCATGCTGGTGTCCGTGTCGCCGGACAACCGCAGCGCGGCATTTCTGGCCAAGGAGGGATTGCTGCTCAGCTCTGCGGAGCACGGCGTCTATGCCCAGTTGCCGATTGCCAAGGAGCTGAAGGCCAGCCAACTCTGGCCGCTCTCCGAACAGGCCAGCGCCGAAGCCCAAAAAGCCCTGGACGAAGGCCGGCGCATCGATCAGAGCCGCCTGCAACATGCTCTGCAAGTGGACTGGGTGGGTAAACAGTTCAGCTGGCAGCAGCTCCAGGGAACGTGGCAACTCAAGGGCCTGGGGCTGACTTCCAGCCCGATCGGAACGGAGCGCTGAGCGATGACGACTTTTCTATCCAACCCGCCCGACTCCTTGCTGTCACTGGCGACGGTGATGCTTCTTGCCGGCTGCGTCAGCCACAACACGGAGCACCCCAGCGATATTCGCACTGAAGATGCCAACGCCGCGGAAGCGGTCCTGGAGCTTGAGGTTACCTTTGCCCAGGCTCCTGACTACAAACCCAAGACGTGGGGGCCCTACGCGCCCAGCCGCTACGTGAAAATCGAAGGCTATCCGAACCTCCAGATTCCGTTCTATCAGAAAGGCATAGGCTTCGAACTGGGCCTGCTCGGCGACCCGCGGGCATTGCTGGTATTGCCCTATCCCTCACCCAAGATCGATTCGACGAACAATTCGTTGCGGGTCATGGGCCAACGGCTGAGCGACACCCACTATCGTTTTCTGGTGTTGCCGCTGTCGGGCTGGCACAGCATCAATAGCTTCGAGGTAGCCTTCGCTCACAATGGCAGGCGCGAGGCGATGACCTTCAGCTACAGCACCAAAACCTCGTGCGACAACAGCTTCGAAGTGACCACGCCCACCTACGGTTTCGCCATGCAGGTGGCGGCACGCTTCCCCCACGACGCCCAAGGCTGCCTCAAAGCATGCGATGCGCACCCCGGGTACCCAGGACATTGCGCCTACTATTCCGGCTTCGTGCTGGTTCCGGGCCTATAGGGTTCTGATCAGGCCGAAAGATCGATCGAAAAACGCCGGCCGCCCCTCCAGAAGCGGCCGGCGCTATCCACTTCCTTAACTGCCAATACGCCACTGCAACGCATCCAGCGCATCGCAGCCGTCTTGCAGCAAGAGGTGAGCCGCGTTGACGAAGTGGCTGAGGTCACGGTCGCTCACGCCTTTGAGGCTCAGGCAGTTGAGGCTGTGCATCAGATCGCGCGAAGCCTTGATGCGCTGTACTGCGCCGCTATGCAAGTCCGTCGCGGGAGCGTTGCGGTCGAGGTGGAAAACCGGGGTGGGGGTGAGATTGCTTTGTAGTGGGGTGAAGTCGGTCATTGGGAAGCTCCATGGTTAGCATTTCTGCATTCATAGGCTTGCTTTCCGACCGGCTAAGATCGGCCGCCGATGCGTCGGCGACCAACCCACTATGGCTTTGCAAAAAATCAGCGACAACCCTCAATGTGTTGCCATTGCCTTCCGCAAAACCAGACTGGCCGCCCTCCCCCTGACACCACAGAACCTGTAGCCGCTGCCGAGCCCCGGCGAGGCTGCGATAGGGCCGAAGGTCCTCCAGCGATTTCAAAATCCCTGCGCCCGCTTCGCGGTCGATCGCAGCCTCGCCATGGCTCGGCAGCGGCTACAGGGTTTGGCGCCGACCGGTAGGTCGCGCTTGGCTTTGGCTTTTGATCTTGCTTTTGATTCACCCGCCCCATCGGCAGGCCGAGTGGAGGTGTTCATCAGGGGGATGGCGCGCAGCGCCGTACGGCGAAGCCGTACACATCGAGAGGAGGTCGAAGCGAAGCCGACCGGAGGCGATGCCCCCT
>NZ_JBNNVU010000150.1:0-7779 GCF_050280705.1 Pseudomonas sp. NPDC089530
AAGCTGCTGGTCAACCTCACCGACTACCTGGATACCGGGCTGTTCCTCGATCACCGGCCGATGCGCCTGCGCATCCAGAAACTTCGTTGGCATTCATGTTGGTCGAAGTGCCAGCGCCGCCTTGAATCATGTCCACCACGAACTCTTCGTGGAAGTCGCCGCGGATCAGACGGGCACAGGCTTCGCTGATGGCAGCGTGCTTGGCTTCGCTCAGGTGACCCAGCTCACGGTTGGCGTCAGCGGCGGCCTGTTTAACCATGGCCAGACCGACAACCAGTTTTGGGTAATGCGAAATCGGAACACCGGAGAGGCGGAAGTTGTTCACCGCTCGCAGGGTCTGGATACCGTAATACGCTTGAGCCGGTACTTCGAGGGCGCCAAGCAGGTCATTTTCTGTGCGGAATGATGCAGCGGAGGACATGATAGAAATCATCTCGATATGGACCCGGTCTGTGCCGGAACGCTGCGAATCCTAGGCCTGTGGGAAAATTTGGGCCAATGCTGTTCAACACTGGGCTATGCATAATCGGCATAATGCCCGTGTGACGCCGCTTGCGTGGCAGGCGTGTGACCTAAAATGGTGCGTTCCCCGGGAGGACGTGATGAATCTGGAAAGCAAATGGCTCGAGGACTTCAGTGCCTTGGCCGCGACCCGCAGTTTCTCGCAGGCCGCCGAACGGCGTTTCGTGACCCAGCCGGCATTCAGCCGGCGGATCCGCAGCCTGGAAGCGGCGCTGGGGCTGACCCTGGTCAACCGCTCGCGCACGCCGATCGAACTGACGGCGGCGGGGCAGCTGTTCCTGGTGACGGCGCGTACGGTGGTCGAGCAGTTGGGCGAAGTGCTGCGCCACTTGCATCACCTCGAAGGCGGGCAGGGCGAAGTGATGCAGGTCGCCGCGGCGCACTCCCTGGCCTTGGGTTTCTTCCCGCGCTGGATCGCGCAGCTGCGCAACGAAGGCTTGAACATCGCCACGCGGCTGGTGGCGACCAACGTCGGCGACGCGGTGCATGCTCTGCGCGAAGGCGGCTGCGACCTGATGCTGGCCTTCTACGACCCGGACTCGGCGATGCAGATGGACCCGGAAATCTTCCCTTCGCTGCACCTGGGGCATACCGAGATGCTGCCGGTCTGCGCGGCGGATGCCGCCGGCAAGCCGCTGTTCGACCTGGAAGGCGAGGCCAGCGTGCCGCTGCTGGCGTACAGCGCCGGGGCGTTTCTCGGGCGTTCGGTGAACCAGTTGCTGCGCCAGCGCAACCTGCGGTTCACCACCGTGTATGAGACCGCCATGGCCGACAGCCTCAAGAGCATGGCTCTGGAAGGCCTGGGGATTGCCTGGGTGCCGCACCTGAGCGTGCGCGCCGAGCTGGCCCGCGGCGAGCTGGTGGTCTGCGGCGGCCCGCAATGGCATGTGCCGCTGGAGATCCGCCTGTACCGCTGCGCCCTGGTGCGCAAGGCCAACGTCCGGCTGCTGTGGCGCAAGCTGGAAGGCGGCGCAGCGCAAGGCACAGCAGGGGTGTGAAGCCCCATCGCGGGCAAGCCTCGCTCCTACGAAATCCTCTGTAGGAGCGAGGCTTGCCCGCGATGACGTCAACCTTGGCGAAACCACTCACGGCAGCTGACCTCGAAGTCAATAAAACCGCTGCTTTGCGCCCGAAATACTGTGTATGACAGATGGTCGCCAAAGGGGCTGTTTATTGGGCTCTTTACGGTATACTGCGCGGCCTTCGGTCGGTTCAACCGATCATAATTCGTACAACAAGCCACGCATTTCGCGTGGTTTGTTGTTTTTGACGCGCCTGCGGGCGCCCAGAGAGAAGAGGCACGACGATGAGTGCACTGGTTGGCGTGATCATGGGCTCCAAGTCCGATTGGTCCACCCTTAGCCACACCGCCGATATGCTGGAAAAAGCTCGGCATCCCCTACGAGGTGAAAGTGGTCTCCGCCCACCGCACCCCGGACCTGCTGTTCCAGTACGCCGAAGAAGCTGAGTCCCGTGGCATCGAGGTGATCATCGCCGGTGCCGGTGGCGCGGCCCACCTGCCAGGCATGTGTGCGGCCAAGACCCACCTGCCGGTGCTGGGCGTTCCGGTGCAGTCGTCGATGCTCTCGGGCGTGGATTCGCTGCTCTCCATCGTGCAGATGCCAGCGGGCATCCCGGTCGCCACCCTGGCCATCGGCAAGGCTGGCGCGATCAACGCCGCGCTGCTGTCGGCGAGCATCCTCGGCGCCAAGCATCCGCAATTCCATACCGTGCTGAAAAAATTCCGCGCTGAGCAGACAGACAGCGTCCTGGACAATCCAGACCCACGCGTCGCCTGAGGTTCTTGACGATGAAGATCGGTGTAATCGGTGGCGGCCAGTTGGGTCGCATGTTGGCGCTGGCGGGCACTCCGCTGGGGATGAACTTCGCTTTCCTCGACCCGGCGCCGGACGCTTGTGCCGCGGCCCTGGGCGAACACCTGCGAGCCGACTACGGCGATCAGGATCACCTGCGCCAGCTGGCTGACGAAGTGGACCTGGTGACCTTCGAGTTCGAAAGCGTGCCGGCGGAAACCGTGGCCTTCCTGTCGCAGTTCGTTCCGGTCTACCCGAGCGCCGAAGCCCTGCGCATCGCCCGCGATCGCTGGTTCGAGAAGAGCATGTTCAAGGACCTGGGGATTCCGACCCCGGCGTTCGCCGACATCCAGTCCCAGGCCGACCTGGAGGCCGCCGTGGCCGCCATCGGCCTGCCGGCCGTGCTGAAAACCCGCACCCTGGGGTACGACGGCAAGGGCCAGAAAGTGCTGCGCACTCCAGAGGACGTGGCCGGCACCTTCGCCGAGCTGGGCAGCGTGGGCTGCCTGCTGGAGGGCTTCGTGCCGTTCACCGGCGAGGTCTCGCTGATCGCCGTGCGCGCCCGCGATGGCGAAACCCGCTTCTACCCGCTGGTGCACAACACCCACCACAGCGGCATCCTCAAGCTGTCCGTGGCCAGCACCGATCACCCGCTGCAGGCCCTGGCCGAAGACTATTCCAGCCGGGTGCTCAAGCAGCTGGACTACGTCGGCGTGATGGCCTTCGAGTTCTTCGAAGTCGACGGCGGCCTCAAGGCCAACGAGATCGCGCCACGGGTGCACAACTCCGGGCACTGGACCACCGAAGGCGCCGAATGCAGCCAGTTCGAGAACCACCTGCGGGCCGTGGCCGGCCTGCCGCTGGGTTCGACGGCCAAGGTTGGCGAGAGCGCGATGATCAACTTCATCGGCGAAGTGCCGGCGGTGGAAAAAGTCATCGCCATCGACGACTGCCACTTGCATCACTACGGCAAGGCCTTCAAGGCCGGGCGCAAGGTCGGTCACGCCAACCTGCGCTGCAAGGACAAGGCGACCCTCGAGGCGCAGATCCTCAAGGTCGAAGCGCTGATCGGCGAATAACTTCTGTAGGGCAACGGTGGAACCAATTGGGGCCGCCGTTCTCTGATGGCAGGATGCCAAGGCGCTGACTAGGCTTTGGTATATCTCACTCCTACAGAGGGAAATGCCATGGGAATTATCGGAACCATCTTTATCGGCTTGATCGTTGGCCTGCTGGCGCGCTTCCTGAAACCGGGCGATGACAGCATGGGCTGGATCATGACCATCCTGCTCGGTATCGGCGGTTCGCTGGCGGCCACCTACGGCGGTCAGGTCCTGGGCATCTACCATGCTGGCCAGGGTGCGGGCTTTATCGGCGCGCTGGTCGGTGCGATCGTGCTGCTGGTGATCTACGGCCTGATCAAAAAGAGCTGATTTAAGCGACAAAGCCCTCTCTGCCGCGCAGGTAGAGAGGGCTAGAATGCCCGGCGTCGTCCTGTCCCTTTCTTGCCGAGCCCTTTCATGCGCCGTCTTCTGTTGACTCTCGTTCTGCTGGGCTCCGGCCTGGCCCATGCCGGCGACCTGCCGGAAACCGACTGGCTGGAACTGATGCCCAAGTCGGACCAGAAAGCCCTCGAGCAAATGCCGGAAATCGACCACAACTCCCCCGAAGCCAACGGCACCTTTACCGAAAAGGGCGGCCTGAAGCAGAGCAAGGGGTTGCCGGCGGTGATGTATTCCACCAAGACTGTGCCGGCCATGAACGGCAAGGACATCCGCATCGGTGGCTACCCGGTGCCGCTGGAGTCCGACGCCAAGGGGCGCAGCACCCTGTTTTTCCTCGTGCCTTACCCGGGTGCCTGCATCCATGTGCCGCCACCGCCGCCCAACCAGCTGGTGCTGGTGCGTTTCCCCAAGGGCGTGAAGCTGGACGATATCTACACGCCGCTGTGGGTCACCGGCCACCTGAAAGTCGAGACGGTCAACAACGACCTGGCCGACGCAGCCTATGCGCTGGATGCGGAGAAAGTGCGGGTGGTGCAGGAGTCGGATCTGTAAGGTCCGATGCGTTCATCGTGTAGGAGCAGCCGATCGAGCGTCGACCGGCTTCTCCTACAAAAGAGCGTTCGAGGTTACAGCGGCAGGCTGTTAACGCTCACACCCAGGGTATGGCTGGCACCCGGCGCCAGGTGCACCACATCGTCCATCACGTTGGCGGTTTCGATGCACAGCATGCGCTGCCAGCCATCGTTGGCCATGTCGCTGAACTGCTCGGCCCGGGCGATCCATGGGTTCCAGATCACTGCCGAGCGCGAACCGCTGCTGGTCAGCTGAATGCGTCGCTCCCAGGCCGGGTCGACGATGCTCAGCCGTGGTGGTGGATCGAGGTAGATGCGGTCGGTCTCGCCGGTGAAATGCAGGTCGCCGCTCTGCTGCAGGGTTTTCCAGTCATCCAGTGTTTCGATGTAGTTCAAGCCGTCCAGCCCTTCGACATGCACGGTGCGCACATCGCTGACCGCGAAATAGCTGTGCAGCGCCTGGCTGATGCTGACGGTGTCGCCGCCCAGGTTGCGGCTGGTGAGGCTGATATGCAGCTGCTCGTCGAGGCGGATGCTGAGCTTCAGCTCGACCTGATGGGGCCAGCCCGGCAGGCCGCCTTCGGGGACGGGCAACTGCAACTCCACCAGCAGGCTTTCGCCTTCGGTCTCGATGCCCAGCAGTTCCCAGTCGGTGGCGCGGACCAGGCCGTGGGCCGCCGCCGGCTCGCTGCCCTGGCGCATGGCCTGGACGCTTTGCGGGTTGCGCGCGAAATTGCCGAACCATGGCCAACACACGGGAACCCCCGCGCGGATGCTCTTGCCGGTCTTGAACACCGCCTCGTCGTTGAGCCAGATCAGCGGCGGTTGCCCGGCCAATTGATAACTGAGGATGTGCGCGCCCTGCTGGGCCACCAGCAGTTCGGCCTGACCGTGGCGGATGCGCCAGCAGTTCAGTTCGTCCAGTTTCACCGTTTCAACGTGAGGGGTAGGCATGGTGCGGTTCTCGTTCAAAAGCAGGGCTGCTATGGACCACGTAACAGCCTCGGGGTTTAACCCTTGCCGGACTCAACGGGCTCTGGGCGGAACCGAGCGGGTGCGACCGCTGCCGTCGATGGCAACGAACACGAACACCGCTTCGGTGACCTTGCGCCATTCGCTGGACAGGGGATCGTCGCTCCAGACCTCGACCATCATCCGGATCGAGCTGCGGCCGATTTCCAGGGTCTGGGTATAAAAGGAAAGCTGCGCACCCACCGCCACCGGGACCAGGAATGCCATGCGGTCGATGGCGACCGTGGCCACACGTCCGCCGGCCACGCGGCTGGCCATGGCGGTGCCCGCCAGGTCCATCTGCGCCACCAGCCAGCCGCCGAAAATATCGCCAAAGCCGTTGGTTTCGCGGGGGAGCGCGGTGATTTGCAGGGCCAGGTCGCCTTGCGGGATCGGATCTTCTTGTTCGAGCTCTATCATGCCGGGGGTGCCTCTGACCCGTGACTCTTCATTGGTACTTCAGGTGAATAGCCGTCTTGAGGAAAAACGATTCAGCCCGAACATACTACGTTCGTCACGTTCTTCGTAAGGCGTACTAAAGGGAAACTCTGCGAAACCGGCTGGCCCAGGCAGCGCCTGGGACGCCCAGCGGCGTTTTCGCACAGCAACCCTTGCTGGGGGACGGCTTTGCTCCAATGCCTGCGAGTATATCGGTCGACAAGCTCCACGACGACCGTCCGGTTCCGATTTTGATTGTCAATCGTGCACATCTGTGTGCTGTTTCGAACAATTTGCTATCGTGCCGAACCTGCCAGGCCACAACCAGCGCTGTTGCGGCTTCCAGAACCGACTATAAGAGAAGCCCTTGCCATGACCACTGTGCCTTCGAGCATCGCGCAGCCCGCGCAACCTGCTCGTCCGTTGACCCGCAATGACTACAAGACCCTGTCGCTGTCCGCTCTGGGCGGGGCGCTGGAGTTCTACGACTTCATCATTTTCGTGTTCTTCGCCACGGTGGTCGGCAAGCTGTTCTTCCCGGCGGACATGCCCGAGTGGCTGCGCCTGATGCAGACCTTCGGCATCTTCGCCGCCGGTTACCTGGCCCGGCCCCTGGGCGGGATCGTCATGGCGCACTTCGGCGACCTGCTGGGGCGTAAGAAGATGTTCACCCTGAGCATCTTCATGATGGCGGTGCCGACCCTGATCATGGGCCTGCTGCCGACTTACGCGCAGATCGGCATGTGGGCGCCGATCCTGTTGCTGCTGATGCGGGTGATCCAGGGCGCGGCCATCGGCGGTGAAGTCCCGGGCGCCTGGGTGTTCGTCTCCGAACATGTGCCGCCGCGGTATATCGGCTACGCCTGCGGCACCCTGACCTCGGGCCTGACCGCCGGCATTCTCCTGGGCTCGCTGGTCGCCACTGCGATCAACAGCATCTACACCCCGGACGAAGTCGCCGACTACGCCTGGCGGGTTCCGTTCCTGCTGGGCGGCGTGTTCGGCCTGTTCTCGGTGTACCTGCGCCGCTGGCTGCACGAAACCCCGGTGTTCGCCGAGCTGCAACTGCGCAAGGCCCTGGCCGAGGAAGTACCGCTGCGCGCGGTGCTGCGCGACCACCGCGGCGCGATCATCCTCTCGATGCTGCTGACCTGGCTGCTGTCCGCCGGGATCATCGTGGTGATCCTGATGACTCCGACCGTGTTGCAGACGGTCTACCACTTCACCCCGACCACCGCGCTGCAGGCCAACAGCCTGGCGATCGTATTCCTGAGCCTGGGTTGCGTGATGTCCGGCGCCCTGGCCGACCGTTTTGGCGCCGGCCGGGTATTCGTGTTCGGCAGCGCGCTGCTGCTGGCGACGTCCTGGACCTTCTATCACAGCCTGCTGGAGCATCCGGACTGGCTGTTCCCGCTGTACGCACTGACCGGCCTGCTGGTGGGCACCATCGGCGCGGTGCCTTATGTGATGGTCAAGGCCTTCCCGGCGGTGGTGCGCTTCAGCGGCCTGTCGTTCTCCTACAACCTGGCCTACGCGATCTTCGGCGGGCTGACGCCGATGGTGGTGACGGCGCTGCTCAAGGAGAGCCCGATGGGTCCGGCCTATTATGTTGCAATCATTTGCAGCATCGGGATCCTGATCGGCCTGTACCTGTGGAAGAAAGGGCGCTGAGCCCGGCATCCTCCCTGTAGATCCCCTTCAAAAAGAAAGACCAGCCACCCATCGCGAGTGCTGGCCTTTCATCTAATTGTCATATTCCGGACATAGAGTGTTCACACGGCCTACAGATACTTGGCCCGACTTAACACCCCCTATCTGCTAGGAGTAAGGCATGAAACTGAAGCGTTTGATGGCGGCAATGACTTTTGTCGCTGCTGGCGTTGCGACTGCCCACGCGGTTGCCGCTGTTGACCCTGC
>NZ_JBNNVU010000151.1:0-7761 GCF_050280705.1 Pseudomonas sp. NPDC089530
CCCAGGGCGATGGCCACGGCGATCTTCACCCATAGCGGGATGAAGCGCGTGGCGTTGTCGATCTGCTGCTTGAACAGTTGACAACCTGACCGCCGATGTCCGCTTCGAAGAATTTCTGCCGCAGGACCCTGCGACCGATCTGAATGAGTTGGTCGACGTCCTTGGTGTACTCCACGCCGAGTTTGTCGTGGAACAAGGACGCGACCTGACCGGCGTTCTTGTGGATTGCCGGCATAATGATGTGTGAAGGCTTTTCGTGGTCGAGCTGGACGATGAACTCGCCCATGTCCGACTCAAGGCATTCAATGCCTTGTTCAGCGAGGACATGGTTCATCTCCATCTCTTCGCTGACCATCGATTTGCCCTTGATCACTTGCCGCGCCTCGTGAGCGCGGATGATCGAGAGGACGATGCCATTGGCCTCGTCCACCGTCTCCGCCCAGTGCACAGTCACACCGTTGCGGGTCAGGTTCTGTTCCAGCCGCTCGAGCAGGTCGGGCAGCTTGGATAACGCCCGGGCCTTGATCGCATTGCCCAGGGCCCGAAGGTGTTCGCGTTCATGGGCATCGCTGAACGACGCCGCACGTTTGGCCATGAGGGAATCCATGGCGCTGCGAAAGTTGTTCCGCAGTTGCTGATCGCCCAGGGCCTGGTGGGCCCGGGTGCGAAAATCGTCCGCCACGGTAGTGGTCGGAATCAGCTCCGGGGCGCTCATGCGGCACCTCCGGTACGCTGCCAGAGGAAGCTGGCCAGGTGTTGGCCGCGCAGCGCTTCCCGTTGTTTCTCCAGCGAGCCGTTGATATTCATCAAGCAGCCGCAGTCGGCGCTCAGCACCTGGTGGGCGCCGGACTCCTTCAGCGCACGGGTCTTGTCCGCGACCATCGCTCCGGAGATGTCTGGCATTCGGACGCTGAAAGTTCCGCCGAAGCCACAGCATTCGCTTTCGTGGTCGTGGTCGACCCGCTCCACGTTGCCCAGTTGCGCCAGCAGCTCGCGACCGTGTAGGTGGGTGTTCATTTCGCGCCGTGCCGAGCAGGAGGTGTGCAGCGCCACCTTGACCGGCTCGCCATGGTCCTCAAGCCGCACCTTGCACACATGCAGCAGGAACTCGGCCAGCTCGTAGGTACGGGCCGCCAGGGCCTGCACCTGTTGCAACGTATGCGGCTCGTCCTTGAACAAGTCGCTGTAATGCTCGCGGATCATGCCCGCGCAGGAGCCCGAAGGCACCACCACCGGATAGTCCCCGGCGAACAGCGCCAGTTGCGAGCGGGCCACGGTGCGCGCCTGCTCGGTGTAGCCCGAGGTGTAGGCCGGCTGTCCGCAGCAGCTTTGCCCTTGCGGGTACTCCACGCGAATGCCTTCGCGCTCGAGCAGGTGAATCGCATCCATCCCGGCTTCGGGATAGAACAGGTCGACCACGCAGGTGCCGAACAGGTAGACCCGCGACGGTTTCTCGCTGGGGTACTGCCGCGGTTCGGCCAGGGGCGGTGCGACTCGGGTCGCGTTAGGCACGGCGTTGTAAAAAAGCTCGCTCATCAGGCGTGTCTCCGGGTGGTCCCGGTTATCCGTCTGTCGCGGCTGCTGAATATAGAGAGACAAGCTTTCAGCAGCCTTGCAGACCGGGGTGTGAATTGCAGACGCCGGGGGTGTGGCCCGGCGTCGGTTCTTTCAGTGTTCTCAATGCACCAGCATGCCGGTGAACCAGTAGGCCTGGGCCAGGGTGATCAGGCCGACGATGGTGGCAAAGAATAGGCTGTGCTTGAGGGTGAAGCAGAACAGGTCCGATTCCTTGCCCACCAGGCCGGTAGCGGCGCAAGCCACGGCGATCGATTGCGGCGAAATCATCTTGCCGGTCACGCCGCCGCTGGTATTGGCCGCTACCAACAGGGTGTCGTTGACCCCGAGCTGGTGCGCGGTGGTGGCTTGCAGCGAACTGAACAGGGCGTTGGACGAGGTGTCCGAACCGGTCAGGAACACCCCCAGCCAGCCGAGGAACGGCGAGAAGAATGGGAACGCCGCGCCGGTGCCGGCCAATACCAGGGCCATGGTCGAGGACATGCCGGAGTAGTTGGTGACGAAGGCGAAGGCCAGCACCATGCCGATGGACAGGATCGGCCAGCGCAGCTCGTAGAAGGTTTCTTTCAAAGTGGTCAGACCAGTTTTGAAGTCGATCTTCAGCACCAGCATCGAGACCAGCGCGGAGAAGAAAATCGCCGTGCCGGTCGCGGAAACCGGGTCGAGCTTGAACACGGCCGGGATTGCGGTCGGGGTGGCGACGATAGGTGCGCTCTTGATCACCAGCTGATCCAGGTGCGGAATCGCGAAGTTGAACACCCAGCTGTACATCGAACCGCCGGCGGCGAACATTGCCTTGAACGGCTTGAGGGTCCAGATAGTGACCAGCACGGTGAGGATCAGGAACGGCGACCAGGCCTTGAAGATCTCGCCGAGGCTGTAGGGCGACGCTTGGGTCGTGCGCGGTTTGCCGAAGCCTCCGCTCTGCACGACCGCGGCGCCGACGCTGGCGGTGGCCGAGGCGAACGAACGCTTGGGTTGCCAGACTTTGAGGAACAGGGTCAGGGCAATCAGGCTGACCAGGGCTGAAGTGATGTCTGGCAGCTCGGGTCCGATGAAGTTCGAGGTGAAGTACTGGGTCACGGCAAAGCTCAGGCCGGCCACCAGGGCTGCGGGCCAGGTCTCTTTGACGCCACGCAGGCCGTCCATCATGAACACCAGCCAGAATGGCACGAACAGCGACAGCAGCGGCAGTTGGCGACCGGTCATGGCGCCGATCTTGAAGGCGTCGATACCGGTCACCTGGCCGGCCACGATGATCGGGATACCCAGCGCGCCGAAGGCCACGGGCGCGGTGTTGGCGATCAGGCACAGGCCGGCGGCGTACAGCGGATTGAAGCCCAGGCCGACCAGCAGGGCGGCGGTGATGGCGACCGGCGCGCCGAAGCCGGCGGCGCCTTCGAGGAAGGCCCCGAAGCAGAAGCCGATCAGCAGCACCTGCAGGCGCTGGTCGTCGGTGATCGACAGCACGGAGCTGCGGATGACCTCGAACTGGCCGCTCTTGACCGTCAGTTTATAGAGGAATACCGCGGCGACGATGATCCAGGCGATGGGCCACAGGCCATAGGCGAAGCCATAACCGGCGGCGGCGAACGCCATGTCGGCGGGCATCTGGAAGGCAAAGATCGCCACCAGGATCGACAACGCCAGGGTGATGCTGCCGGCGACGTGTCCTTTGAGGCGGAACACGGCCAGAGCCAGGAAGAAGAAAACGATCGGGATGACGGCGGCGAGGGCGGACAGGCCGAGGCTGCCAAGCGGGCTGTAAAGCTGTTGCCAGGTTTGCATATGGGGTGGCCCCTAATTGTTGTTGGTCAGGCACTGGTCAGCGTATTTGGTTAATTGGTAAGACCAATTTACAATCGCTGTCGGCTAGGGTAAAAGCCTTGTGAGCGGTGTGTCAATTTGCCGCCCTAAAACTTTTGTCGCAGGCGTGCTGCGGATGACGGCTGATCCGCTTGCCGACAGGCGTTCTGATAGGTGCTGGCGCGGCCCCGATAGGCCAGAATAGAGAGCCCGGCGCACGGTCGGGATGGTGGAGAATGAGTGATGGGGTTTGATCAGATTCGTCAGCGCCGTTTGTCTGATGACATTGTCGAGCGGCTCGAGGGGATGATTCTCGAGGGCACGCTGAAGTCCGGTGAGCGCCTGCCGGCAGAGCGTGCATTGGCGGAGCAGTTCGGGGTTTCGCGGCCGTCGTTGCGCGAGGCCATCCAGAAACTCACGGCCAAGGGTTTGCTGGTCAGTCGCCAGGGCGGCGGCAACTATGTGGTGGAGTCGCTGGGCTCGACCTTCAGCGATCCGCTGTTGCATCTGTTGGAAAACAACCCTGAAGCCCAGCGTGACTTGCTGGAGTTTCGCCACACCCTGGAAGCTTCCTGCGCCTACTACGCGGCGCTGCGCGCCACCGATGTGGATCGTGAACGCCTCGCCACGGCTTTCGAGGCATTGCAGGACTGTTATGCCCGGGCGGGGGATGCGAGCCGGGCGGAGGAGGGCGCGGCGGACGCGCAATTCCACCTGGCGATCGCCGAGGCCAGCCACAACGCCGTATTGCTGCACACCATCCGCGGCCTGTTCGATCTGCTCAAGCGCAACGTGGTGACCAACATCGGCGGCATGTACAAGCAGCGCACGGAAACCCGCGACATGCTGATCAGTCAGCACCGTGATCTGTACCAGGCGATTATCGAAGGGCGTGCCGAGCAGGCGCGTGAAGTGTCTAGCCGGCACATTCTGTATGTGCAGGAAGTGCTGGAAGAGGTGCGTCAGGAAGTGCAGCGCGTGGCCCGGGCGGAGCGGCGCAAGGGAATCTAGCGGATGAGCCTGGGCTCGCTCCCTGCAGGAGCGAGCCGGCTCGCGATCATGGCATCAAGGTGAAGAGCGTTACTCTTCCTTGCCCTTGTTGCGCACCGCGCGATGCAACTCACGATCGGAGTCGCGTTCGCGTTCGGTATGACGCTTGTCGTATTCCTTCTTGCCCTTGCCGAGTGCGATCTCGCACTTGACCATGTGCTTGCTCCAGTAGAGCGACAGGCACACACAGGCATAACCCTTCTGCTGCACGGAGGCGAAAATCTTTTCCAGCTCGCGCTTGTTGAGCAGCAGTTTGCGCGAGCGCACCGGGTCGGCGATCACGTGGGTGCTGGCAGTGGTCAGCGGCGTGAAGTGACTGCCCAGCAGCCAGGCCTCGCCATCCTTGAGCAGCACGTAACTGTCGACCAGTTGAGCCTTGCCTGCCCGCAGACTCTTTACTTCCCAGCCGGCCAGGACCATGCCAGCCTCGAACCGATGTTCGATGAAGTAATCGTGACGCGCCTTTTTATTTTGCGCGATGGTCCCTGTTGGGTGTTTCTTCTGTTTAGCCATAGGGGCGGCATTATAGGCAGTTGCACGCGTGTCGGCTACGGTGAAGCTGCGTGCTTGAGCAGGTTGAGTGAATCCCGGACAATGCGCGCTCTTTTTTTCGGTTGGGCGTGTTTTTGATGTCGACGGACAAGGTTTCTGTCCACGGCGGCTGGGCCAGTCGCTGGGTGTTCATCCTCGCTGCGACCGGCGCGGCCGTGGGCCTGGGCAGTATCTGGAAATTTCCTTACATGGTTGGCGTCTACGGTGGTGGAGCCTTTGTCCTGGAGTTTCTGGCCTGCATCGCCTTGATCGGCGTGCCGGTGATGCTCGCCGAGACCCTGATCGGCCGCCGCGCCCGGCAAAGCCCCGCCCATGCCTTGAGAGCCCTGGCTCTTGAGGCCGGGCATTCGGCCCGATGGTCCTGGGGCGCGTTCGCCGGGATGATCACGGCCCTGTTGATTCTTTCCTTTTACAGCGTGGTCGGTGGCTGGTCGCTGGACTACATCATCGATATGGGGCGCGGCGACTTCCAGGGCGTGACGGCGGATCAGGTCGGTGCCTATTTCGGCCAGGTGATTGCCGACCCTTGGCGGCTGACGTTGTGGCATACGCTGTTCATGCTGTTGTCGGCGGCCGTCATCGCCAAGGGCGTGGTGGCCGGCCTCGAGCGTAGCCTGCGGATCATGATGCCGCTGCTGTTCGTGATGCTGGTGATTCTGCTGGGTTACAGCATGACCAGCGGGCATTTCATGGAAGGCGTGCATTTCATGTTCGACTTCAGCACCGACAAGCTGCTCGACGGCTTGCTGCCGGCCATGGGGCACGCGTTCTTCTCGCTGAGTGTCGGTGTCGGTTCCATCATGATTTACGGCGCTTACATGCCGAAGCATTCGTCCATTTCCGGCACTATTGTCGGGGTGGCGCTGCTGGATACCTTCGTTTCGCTGCTGGCGGGGCTGGCGCTGTTCCCGATCGTATTTGCCGCCGGGCTGAACCCGAGCGAGGGGCCGGGGCTGATGTTCGTCAGCTTGCCGTTTGCCTTTGGTAATGTGGCGTTCGGCCAGCTGATGGGCGTGGTGTTTTTTGTCCTGGTGGCCATCGCCGCCTGGAGCTCGGCGATTTCGCTGTTGGAGCCGATGGTGGCTTACCTGGTCGAGCGGACCCGAATCCGCCGCGGCTGGGTGACGTTCTGGCTGGCGTTTACCTGCTGGTTCATCGGGTTGGGGACGGTGTTCTCCTTTAATATCTGGCAACAGGCCAAGTTCTTCGTGAGCGAAGGCGGAGCTTTCCACCTCTACCAATGGGGGGCGGCGGGCGGCCTGGATTTCTTCGGGGTGGTCGACTTCTTCACCTCGAGGATCATGTTGCCCTTGGGCGGTCTCTGCTTTGTGGTGTTCGCGGGTTGGGTCATGGGGCGCGAGGCGGTTCGAGATGAGCTGTCGATTCGCAGCCCGCTGCTTTTCGCCCTGACCCTGTTTTTGATGCGCTATGTGGCGCCCATTGGCATTCTTATAGTGTTTGCCGCCCAGTTGTGGAAATGACGCTGACATGACGACACATATTCAACGTTCGGCCCTGTTGCCTTATCCGGCGCAGTTTTTGTACGACCTGGTCAATGACGTGGCGCGTTATCCGGAGTTCTTGCCCTGGTGCTCGTCGTCCGAGGTGCTGGAGAGCAGCGAGGTGCAGATGCGGGCCAGCCTGGCTGTGGCTAAGGGCGGGCTCAGCCAGCATTTCGTGACGCGCAATACCCTGGTGCCGGGTCAG
Organism: Pseudomonas sp. NPDC089530; assembly: GCF_050280705.1. Lineage (NCBI taxonomy): Bacteria > Pseudomonadati > Pseudomonadota > Gammaproteobacteria > Pseudomonadales > Pseudomonadaceae > Pseudomonas > Pseudomonas sp. NPDC089530. Next base: position 6,691 of record NZ_JBNNVU010000151.1, read on the forward strand.
TCGATCGAGATGAACCTGGAAGAAGGGCCGTTCAACCAGTTGCATGGCGTCTGGACTTTCAAGCCGCTGGGTGAGAAGGCCTGCAAGATCAGCCTGGATTTGTCGTTCGATTACGCCGGTCCGCTGGTTCGGGCCACCTTGGGGCCGTTGTTCAATCAGGCGGCCAATACCCTGGTCGATGCATTCTGCCAGCGGGCCAAGCAGCTGCATGCCTGAGCCAATGATCGAGATCGAGGTGGTGTATGCCGCGGTCGACCGGCAGGTATTGCTCAGTGTTGCCGTGCCGCCGGACACCACGATTCGCGAGGCGGTGAAATGCTCCGCAATGGGTGTGCAATTTCCAGAGCTGGACCTAGACAGTTGTCCGCTGGGGATCTTCGGCAAGGCGGTGGCGAAGCCTGAGGTGCAATTGGTACGGGCGGGGGATCGGATCGAAATCTACCGTCCACTGCTGGCCGACCCTAAAGAGGTTCGACGCCTGCGCGCGGCAAAGGCGGCGCAAGCCCGGGCTCGTACTTCAGAGTCCTGAAGCCAATCGACAGGCAATAAAAAAGCCCGGGTTCGCCGGGCTTTTTATTTCGCCATCTATTACTGCGGCGAGGTGTCCAGAGGTTCTGGTGTTGGCACCGGAACAGTCTCAACGTTGTCGACATCTTTCTGAATCTGATCGAGCAGAGAGCCAGGCTTGGCCGGTTTTTCCGGTTTTGGCTGCTCGGCATTTCCGGCAGGGCTGGTCACGGTGGTGCCGCTTTCCTTGCCCAGGATGGCTTCGTCACGGCTCACGCCAGGCATGAAGTCACCGGAAAGGCTTACCAGTTGGTCGTTGCCGTTGAAGATAACGCTGACGCGTTCCTGTTGGCGTTCACCGCCACCTGGTTGCAGGCTGTACAGGTAATCCCAGCGATCGGCGTGGAACGTGTCGGTCAACAGAGGGTTGCCCATGATAAACCGTACTTGCCGGCGGGTCATTCCCGGGCTTGACCGTCCCGGCTTCTTCCACCAAGGCCGGGTACACCGTCATCGACAGCCCGGCGATCTTCTGCTGGGTCTTCTCTGCCACCGCGGCAAACA
>NZ_JBNNVU010000152.1:0-7647 GCF_050280705.1 Pseudomonas sp. NPDC089530
CTGGAAGATCCCCGGCGAGACGCCGTTGATCGAGGCCACGTTGATGATGCTGCCGCCGCCGTTGTCGCGCATCAGCTTGCCGGCTTCCACCGACATGAAGAAGTAGCCACGGATGTTCACGTCGACGGTTTTCTGGAAGGCGCCCAGGTCCGTGTCCAGCACGTTGCAGAACTGCGGGTTGGTGGCGGCGTTGTTGACCAGGATGTCCAGGCGCCCGAACTGTTCGCGGATGCCGGCGAACACCTGGCTGATCTGCTCCATCTCGCCGATGTGACAGGCGATGGCGGTGGCCTTGCCGCCGGCGGCGACGATCGCGTCGGCCACGTGCTGGCAGCCTTCGAGCTTGCGGCTCGAGACAATCACATGGGCGCCTTGCTGGGCCAGCAGCTTGGCGATGGCTTCACCGATGCCGCGGCTGGCGCCGGAGACGAAAGCGATCTTGCCGTCGAGGTCGAACAACTGAGTCTTGGACATGGTGTTTCCTTGTTGTGGAGCCGCGATCAGAGGCTGGATTTATCGATGACTTGCAGGCTCATCTGCTCCAGCAGCTTGTTCATGTGAATGAACTGCGCGAAGCGTTTGTCCTGGGTCTGGCCATGGAAGAAGCGGTAATAGATCTGCTGCACGATGCCGGCCAGGCGGAACAGGCCGTAGGTGTAGTAGAAGTCGAAGTTGTCGATCTCGATCCCTGCGCGCTGGGCGTAGTAGTCGACGAACTGCCGGCGGGTCAGCATGCCCGGGGCGTGGCTCGGCTGACGCCGCATCAGCTGCACCGGCGCCGGGTCGCCCGCTTCGATCCAGTAGGCCAGGGTGTTGCCCAGGTCCATCAGCGGATCGCCCAGGGTGGTCAGTTCCCAGTCCAGCACGCCGATGATCTGCATCGGGTTGTCCGGATCGAGGATCACGTTGTCGAAGCGGTAGTCGTTGTGCACGATGCTGGAGGTCGGGTGGTCGGCCGGCATCTTGTCGTTGAGCCAGGCCTTGACCGCCTCCCACTTCGGCGCGTCGGGGGTCAGGGCTTTCTCGTAGCGGTCGCTCCAGCCGCCGATCTGGCGCTTCACGTAGCCTTCGGGCTTGCCCAGGTCGCCCAGGCCGCAGGCCTTGTAGTCGACGCGGTGCAGCTCGACCAGCTTGTCGATGAAGCTCTTGCACAGGGCCTCGGTCCGGGGGGCGTCGAAGCCCAGCTCCGGCGGCAGGTCGGAGCGAAGGATGATGCCCTTGACCCGCTCCATCACATAGAACTCGGCGCCGATCACCGATTCGTCGGTGCAGTGCACGTAGGCTTTCGGGCAATACGGAAAGCCGTCCTTGAGCTGATTGAGAATGCGGTACTCGCGGCCCATGTCGTGGGCCGACTTGGCCTTGTGGCCGAAGGGTGGGCGGCGCAGGACGAATTCCTGTTCCGGGTATTCCAGCAGGTAGGTCAGGTTCGAGGCGCCGCCGGGAAACTGGCTGATCTTCGGCGTGCCGGTCAGGCCCGGGATCTGCGCCTTGAGGTACGGATCGATGCGGTTGGCGTCGAGTTCTTCGCCTGAGCGTGTACGAGTGGACTGGTCAGTCAGCGCCATGCTTATCCCTTCTGCTTATTCTGGAGGCCAGAGATTATTGGCTAATCTAATGCGCCCACCTGACTGTCACAATCGCCGGGGGCCTTTATAGGTGAGCGTGTTGCCGGGCAATCATTGCTTTTGATACAGGCGTTTGAAAGTGCCCGGCTTCACTCTAGTTCACTTCCTGATTCAGTTCGCTTCGGGCAGGGCAATGGGGGTCAGCAGCGGCTGGCCGCTGAAGTGCGCCATCAGGTTCTTGCCCACCAGCTCCACCATGGCCTGGGTCGCTTCCGGCGACAGCCCGGCGACGTGGGGAGTGAGCACCACATTGTTCAAGGTCTTGAGGGCATCCGGCACCCGCGGCTCGTCGTCGAACACATCCAGGCCGGCGCCGGCGATGCTGCGTTGCTCCAGGGCCTGCAGCAGGTCGGCGCTGTTGACCACGCTGGCGCGGGCGATGTTGACCAGGAAACCCTCGGGCCCCAGGGCCTGCAACACGGTCTTGTCGATCAGTTGGCGGGTGTCGAGGCCACCGGGCGTGGCGACGACCAGGAAGTCCGAATGCCGCGCCAGTTCGGTCGGGGTCGAGCAGTAGCTGTAGGGCACGTCGCTGCGGATCTGCCGGTTGTGGTAGCTGACGCGCATGTCGAAGCCGTTGGCGCAGCGCTTGGCGATGGCCAGGCCGACGGCACCGAGGCCGAGAATGCCCAGGCGCTTGCCGGCCAGGGACGGACGCATGACTTTTGGCCATTCGCTACGCCGTACCGCCGCATCGGCGCGGGGGATGTCGCGGACCAGGGACAGCAGCAGGGCCATGGCATGGTCGGCCACCGCCGAGGCATTGACCCCGGCGCCGTTGCTCACCGCGATGCCGCGGTTGCTCGCCGCTTGCAGGTCGACGTGCTCGTAGCCGGCGCCGATCACGCAGATGATTTCCAGGTGCGGCAGGCGGGCTATTTCTTCGGCGCTCAGGCCCAGCGGGCCGCGGGTGAGCACCGCCCGGATCTGCCCGGCATGGGTCTCGATGGCGGCCGCCCGCTCGCTGGGCGTGGGCGCGAGGATCAGGTGGAAGCCCTGGTGTTCGAGAATCGACAGGTAGTCGTTGATGGTTTCGACCAGGACCAGAACGGTGACGGGCATGCGTGTCTCCTGAAGGGTTGAAGAGGACGGGGCGGCGTACGGCACATCGACGGCAACCGGCTTGCAGCCCAGGAGGCTGCGCCGTGGGAAATCGCTCGAACGCTCAAGATTGCGGGCTGTGGGGCGCTTTGGCAAGGCAGCATCAGGGTCCTATCGCCGGCAAGCCTGGCTCCTACGGAAGCAGGCAGGGTGTATCGCGATTCTTGCAGGCGCGAGCGGGCGGCGATCCGACTGGCCCGCGATGACGGCCCGGAGAACGCCATCACCCGCCAGCCGGTCCCCTATGAGGACGGACTCAAAAGCGAATCTCGGCCGCGCTGAGACAGCGGACGAACGCGCCGTTCAGCGTCGCATTGTGGTGCTCGATGATTGCCCGGGCCGAGAGCGCGGGCGTGTCCATGCAGGTGTGGGCGTCTTGCGCCAGCACGGCGCTGAACCCCAGGTCCATGGCGGCGCGGCAGGTGGCGTCGATGCAGTACTGGGTCTTCATGCCGACAATCACCAGTTCATCGATCTGCGCGGCCCTCAGGTGTTCGGCCAACCCGGTGCCGGCAAAGCAATTGGGGCGGGTTTTGTCGAGCCGATGATCGTCGGCCTCCAGCCGCAATTGCGCCAGCAGTTGCCATGGCGCGCTGCCCGCGGCGATGGGCGAGCCCTGGGGGCCGGTATGGCGGACGGCGATCACCGGCGCGCTGGCCTGCCGAGCGCGGTGGATCAACTGGTTGATGTTGTCGAGCACGCGCTGCGCCTCGAAGGGTTGCTCCGGTCCGTGAAACAGGCCGACCTGCATGTCGACGATCAACAGGGCGGGGCGTTGGGCGGGGGCTGATGGCATGGTGTTTCTCCTTGTGAGCCAGCTGGACGGAGAAACAAAAGGCCCCGTCCATCGCTGGCGGGGCCTTGGGTTCGGTTGCGCTGTTGTCAGCCCATGCAGAAACCCCACAACCCGCCGGAAGCGGTCGTGGTGGTCGTGCGGGTGAGGGCGCGCGGGAAGATATTCATGACGCCGATCATGGGGGCGAGGTCCGAGAGCTGTCAATGTGCGCGGGTGGGTTTGGGATGACCCTCTTTGTCGGCAGCAGGCCTGTAGGGTAGGAGCTGTGGCGAGCGTCGCCCCAGACCCTGGAATCCGGGGGCAGGCATCTGATATGCATTGCCACTCCTCAGCTAAGTCTTTGCTTCTGCTGAGTAATCCCGGACAATCGCGCCCCTGTTTCGGCGAGGACTCTGTCTGTCGGGTATTCCGACGCGTCCTGGCCGAGTGGCAAATGACCGGAATGTGGAGATCCCACCGGATGAATGATCAGGCCAACAGCGTTGATCAACGCTTTGAAGCGGCAGCCCCAGCGACCTTAAGCAGCTGGAGTCGCCATGACACTACCTGGATGCTGGGCCTGTTCGGCACCGCCATCGGTGCCGGGACCCTGTTCCTGCCGATCAACGCTGGCCTGGGCGGCTTCTGGCCGCTGCTGTTCCTGGCGCTGCTGGCGTTCCCGATGACCTTCTTCGCCCACCGCGGCCTGACCCGTTTCGTGCTCTCCGGGCGCGACGGCGCGGACATCACCGAAGTGGTGGAAGAGCATTTCGGGATCAAGGCCGGCGCCCTGATCACCTTGCTGTACTTCTTCGCCATCTTCCCGATCCTGCTGATCTACAGCGTGGCCCTGACCAACACCGTGGGCAGCTTCATGGAGCACCAGCTGCACATCATGCCGCCGCCGCGCGCCGTGCTGTCGCTGGTGCTGATCCTCGGCCTGCTGACCGTGATCCGTTACGGCGAGCAGGTGATCGTCAAGGCCATGAGCCTGATGGTCTACCCGTTCATCGTCGCCTTGCTGTTCCTCGCGCTGTTCCTGGTGCCCCACTGGAACGGCGGCATCCTCAGCACCGCCGCCGACGTGCCGGCGCCTTCGGCCTTCCTGCACACCCTGTGGCTGGCGATCCCGGTCATGGTGTTCTCGTTCAACCACTCGCCGATCATCTCGGCCTTCGCCGTGGACCAGAAGCGCCGCTACGGCCAGCACGCCGAGCAGCGCAGCTCGCAGATCCTGTCCCGCGCCCACCTGCTGATGGTGGCGATGGTGCTGTTCTTCGTCTTCAGCTGCGTGCTGACCCTGTCGCCGGCGCAACTGGCCGAAGCCAAGGCGCAGAACCTGTCGATCCTGTCGTACCTGGCCAACCATTTCAGCAACCCGACCATTGAGTTCGCCGCGCCGCTGATTGCCTTCGTGGCCATCGCCAAGTCGTTCCTGGGGCACTACATCGGCGCCAGCGAAGGCCTCAAGGGGCTGATCGTGAAGAGCGGCCGCCGTCCGAGCGCCAAGGCCCTGGACCGCATGACCGCGGCCTTCATGCTGGTGGTGTGCTGGATCGTCGCCACCCTCAACCCGAGCATCCTGGGCATGATCGAAACCATGGGCGGCCCGGTCATCGCGGCCATCCTGTTCCTGATGCCGATGTATGCCATCCGCAAGGTGCCTGCCATGGCCCGCTATCGCGGCCAGGCCTCCAACGTGTTCGTCACCCTGGTCGGCCTGGTGGCGATCAGTGCGCTGGTCTACTCCCTGAGCGTCTGATCCGCCGGCAACCCGCTACCCCTGGGCGGCGGGTTGCCATGCAGAAATGCCCGATTGAGCGAAGCCACGGCCGCTGACTGCGCATAAAGCGCGGCGCGGCCGTTTTTCTGATAGGCCGGAAAGTCCAGGGCCAGCACATGGTCGCGGTTGACCCGCTGCGGTTGGCCCAGCCGGCTCAGGGCTACGCCGTTACGCCGGAAATAGCGCTCCAGCGCCGGCGTGGTCACCGCCACCACCGAGTTCGCCCCCAGGGTCCAGGCCGTGTGCAGGGTGTGCCAGAACACCCGCATCGGCAGCTTGCCGCCCTCCAGCGCGGTGGCGGCAAACCGCGAGATTTCCCAGGTGTCGTCCTGGCGCGGCAGCGGCCGGTCGCAGAGAAAACCGAACACCTCCGACAGCAGATAGGGCTGGGTAGTGGGCAGCAGTCGCGCGCAGCCGTGGATCTGCTGCGCGCTGTCCAGCGCCAGGGTGTAGCGGGTTTCGCTGTGGTCGAACTGATCGGCTTCGTGCCCGGGCCGGCTGATCGCGGCGGGCATCTGCCAACCCAACTGTTCAATGAAGACCGCGTGGCGATAGCGGCCGAGGTCGTCACGCAGCGCCGGCGAAAGCTGGCTTTCGTGCCGTGAAATCACACTGATCATGGGGCGATATCCTTATCGTCGGGTGTGGCGTCAGATCAGCCCCAGCACGGCGGCGTAGGCGGCGGCCAGGGTCTTGTTGGTCGCGCCGAATTTCTTCTGGATGACCTTGAGGTGGAAGTTCACGGTGTTCACCGAGATGCCCAGGATCAGGCCGATCTCCCCGGAACTCTTGCCGTCGGCCGTCCACTGCAGGATCTCCCGCTCGCGCGGGCTCAGCTCCAGTTGTTCGGCCTGGGTGCTGGGGTGGCCGAGCTCCGCCAGCCGCGAGGTCACCAGGTCGATGATGCAGCGCAGGCGCAGGCGGATCTCCTCCCGCTCGGTGATGCTGATCGCGGTGCTCTCCCGGGCCACCGACAACAGGCTCAGCCCGCCGTCGGGCGTGCGGATGGGCAATGTAGCGCCCACCCGCAAGCCCCATTCCCGGGCCTCGCCCCACAACCGCGAGCCTTTGCCGAACAGGGCGTCACTCCAGACCACCATTTCCGTGGAACGCAGGCCGTTGAGAATCGACGGGTCGATCGCGGCGTAGTTCTGTTGGTGGTAGTGCTCCATCCAGGGTTGCGGATAAGAGCCGTAGATCTCGGTCTTCGGGCGGGTGAAGGGTATCGAATGCCTGACTGCGTAAGCGTAAAAACCAAATCCCAAATGCCGGACTTCCTGTTCCAGCAGCGCAAATACCTGTGCGCTTTCCTGTTGCTTGAGCATTTCCATGCGCAGGTCATTCCACCAGTGCACGAAATCCTGTTGCTTCTCCATGGCGCTTGCCTTGATTCCTTGCACGGCAGGGAATCTAGCCCACGGCACTGCGCTGTCAATGTGCAAAGGTCTCATAGACAACCCCGCAAGCGCTCTGGCACAGCGCTCTTCAACAGGCGATCCGGGCGCGGTGCCGATGGTTCGGGGGTGTCCAGGCTGCACGGCTGCTCAGGGCCCGGCCCGGGATGCGGCAATCTGCCACGGCGTGGCCGCGCTCTTGCAGGGCGTTGCCCGGGGCGATAAAGGGGAGGGCATCCCCCGGCGATACCGATGGTGGTCAGGTGCATAACTCATCCTTGAGTGTTCTGGCCGTTGCCGGCCTGCATGGGTTGTGTGCGATAGAACAAAAGCGTCCGCGACCAGCGGGATCCAGCTGGTGGGTGCGGGATGTCTTCAGAGTCGTGTGAGTGCTTGGAACGGTCGGCGCGGGTTGGCAAGCACCATCCCAAAGCCGTGACGAGCAGGCGGCCGCGGGCGTTCGGACGAGCGTCGGGCGCCGTTGGCAGTGGCATGCTTTTTAGCAGCGGAGCAGTGGGGCAACAACTACCAGATCTGGTAGGTGAGACGAGCCGGTGCCCGGCGCCGCAATGGCCAGGGATAAAAACGCCGGAATAAAAAAACGCCGCGTATCGTCGTGGAATACGCGGCGTTCTTCAGTGCCTTGCAGCCTTAGGCTTGAACCACCGGAATCTTGGCGTTCGCAGCAGCCTCACGGAACTCGGCGATCTGGTCGAAGCTCAGGTAGCGGTACACGTCCGCTGCCATGCTGTCGATCTTGCCGGCGTATTCCATGTACTCCTCGACGGTCGGCAGGCGACCCAGGATGGACGCAACGGACGCCAGCTCGGCCGAGGCCAGGTAGACGTTCGCGCCGTCACCCAGACGGTTCGGGAAGTTACGGGTCGAGGCGAGAAAGCCCTGGCGTTGCCCCTCGTCCATCCCTCGGGACTGCTGCCACAAGGGAATCTCCGGGTGCCGTTCGGC
>NZ_JBNNVU010000153.1:0-7584 GCF_050280705.1 Pseudomonas sp. NPDC089530
CGCGCGCCTTCGCCCAGGGCGACAACCTGGCCGACCTGACCCTGGGGGTCGCCACCTACCGCGGCCAGGACTCCTACTTCGTCGACGACGCCGGCGATGCTGCCGACCATGATGTACTGGGCGCCCAGGGCCTTCCAGTCACGGTAGATGACTTCGCTGGCCTGGGTCGGCAGGCTGATCATGTTCTGCTTCGGAATCGGCGAGTAGTAACCCGAGTTGCGCAGGTCGTTACCGATGATTTCCGCCATGTCGTCGGGCAGCACGCTGCCCCCTTGCCAACCGAACGGCACTACGGCGATTGGCGTGGCCCGGTCGCTGCCACTGGTGACCAGAATGTTCTTTTCATCCGCCATCGCTATCCCTGCCATGCAGCAGATAGCGACAAGCAATCCTCGAAGAAGGTTTCTCACAAGGCTAGATCCTCAGGTGTGAATGTCATCTTGAACGAACGATACGGAGCGAAATCGCTCGGCTTCATTCCCTGCATTTCTGTCAAACGTCCAATGTTCTTGACCGCAGCTACCGCCGAGGCATCGAACGGACCATCGCCGCTGGACTTGGCCACCGATACGGAAGTCACCGTACCGTCAGGCAACATGCCGATTTGCAGCACGACAGTCATGTTGTTGCGCGCCGAAGGAGGACGAGCCCAACCTTCCGCCGCTCGAGCACGAATCAGATCGTCGAAACTACCCGCGACTTCATCGCCCTGCTCGTCCGCCAAGGCCTGCTGACGCTGCGGCGTGTCGGAAAGCAAATCAGCCAAGGCCTGAGCCTTTTTCTCTTCGGCCGATTTACGCGCTGCTTCCTGAGCCTTTTTCTTGGCTGCATCGGCGGCGGCTTTCTTCTTCGCTTCCTCGGCGACCTTCTTCTTCGCCTCGTCTGCTTCAGCTTTCTTCTTGGCGTCTTCCGCGGCTTTCTTCTTCGCGTCTTCGACTATCTTTTTCTTCGCTTCTTCGGCGGCCTTTTTCTTGGCCTCTTCTTCAGCGGCTTTCTTGGCTTCTTCTTCGGCTTTCTTCTTGGCTATATCAGCCAATTGTTTCTCTTCTGCCTTTTTCGCTTCCGCAGCCTTCTTCGCGTCATCGGCTTTCTTGGCTTCATCAGCCTTCTTCGCCTCTTCCGCTTTCTTGGCTTCGTCGGCCTTTTTCGCTTCCTCGGCTTTTTGGGCAGCCTCTTCTTTCTTTTGTTCCGCAGCCTTCACCGCTTCCTGCTCGACCTTTTTCTGCTCCATCTGCTCGACTTCGGTCTGGCGCGCGGCGGATTTCTTCGCCTCACCCGCAATCTTCTGATTGGTCTGGGTAGTCGCCTGACTTTTCGATTTCAGCTGATACAGGGTCGCCTGGACGATCGGCTTGGACGGCGGCAACTCCGGCGTCATGGCAAAACTGACGAACAGCATGCCGAACACCAGAACGTGCAGGGCAATTGCCCACACGCTAGGCCAGAAGTAGCTTTCCGAGGCGGACGGCTCTCGCTGTTGCTGCATCAGGGCGCCTCGGTAATCAAGCCAACGTTTCCGACGCCGGCCTTCTGCAGCCCGCCCATGGCGCCCATGACGGCACCGTAGTCAACGGACTTGTCGCCGCGGATAAACACCTGGGTATGCTTGCCGCCTTCATTGCCGGCGCGAATGATCTTGGTCACGGCGTCGGTCATCTGCGGCAAGGTCATGGCCTTGTCCATCTGCTTGTCGGTGTCGACTTCGCTGCCAAGGTTCCAGTAGTAGGTCTTGTCAGCCTTGATCGAAATGGTCAGGACCTGGGTGTTGTTGTCCTGCGGCAAGGCTTCGCTGGAAACCTTGGGCAGATCGACTTTCACGCCCTGATTGAGCATCGGCGCGGTCACCATGAAGATAACCAGCAGTACCAACATCACGTCGATGTAGGGCACCACGTTCATCTCGGCAACCGGCTTGCGTTTGTGGCGAACTCGGGCCATGGGGATTTACCTGCTCACTCTTCGCTGGTGTGCACTTTACGGTGCAGGATCGCCTGGAACTCGTCGGCGAAGGTGTAGTAACGGCTGATCAGGGTTTCGCCACGGGCCGAGAAACGGTTGTAGGCGATAACAGCCGGGATCGCGGCGAACAGGCCGATCGCGGTGGCGATCAGGGCTTCGGCGATACCCGGGGCGACGGTCGCCAGGGTCGCCTGCTGGGCGCTGGCCAGGCCGCGGAAGGAGTTCATGATCCCCCAGACGGTACCGAACAGACCGATATACGGGCTGACCGAGCCGACGGTGGCGAGGAAGGGCAGGCTCTGCTCGAGCTTCTCTTCTTCGCGGGAGATGGCGACACGCATGGCCCGCGCGACACCTTCCATGACCGCCTCGGGATCAACGCCCGACTGCTGGCGCAGGCGCGAGAATTCCTTGAAACCGGCCCGGAAGATCTGCTCCACGCCCGAATCCGGATCCGGGTTGCTGCCCGCCTGGCGGTACAGCTTGGACAGGTCGATGCCCGACCAGAAGCGCTCTTCGAAGCTCTCCAGGGCGCGTCGACCGGCACGCAGCAGGTTGCTGCGCTGAAAGATCATGATCCATGAGGTCACCGATGCGGCTACCAGGGTCAGCATTACCAACTGCACAACGACGCTGGCATTGCTGACCAAGCTCCACATGGAGGAATGGTCGACGACGTTAGCTTCCACGCTTTATCTCCTGCTCTGAGTGTGTACCCGCGCCGCTCTCGCCGGCAAAGGCCGCACGCAGAGCTTCGGGAATGGCCCGGGGTTTCAAATTGTCGGTGCGCACACAGGCCACCAGGAACTGCCCTTCGCAGAGCAATGCATTATCCGAGGCTCGCCTGACCTGCTGTCTGAAGCGCAGGCTGGCCCGGTTCAATTCGCTGACTTCTGCACTTACCAGAAGCTCGTCGTCCAGTCGCGCCGGCGCGTGGTAGCGCGCTTCGCTGGAATGCACGACGAACAACAGGTTCTCCCCTGCCAGCTGCGATTGGGCAAAGCCCAGATCACGTAGCCGCTCGGTTCGAGCCCGCTCCATAAACTTAAGGTAATTAACGTAATACACGATGCCGCCGGCATCGGTGTCTTCGTAATAAACGCGACAACGATGTGCGAACGGCTCAAGCCCGTTTTGCGCGCGCATACTCTAGTGCTTACTCCTCAGGTTGCCAATCCGGCCAGGCAACTGTTTTTTCATTCTCGAACGCCTTTGTGGCGAATAACGGCGATACCAGCCCCCTAGGACAGCACAGCCTGCGAATAAATCGGTACCGAGCGCGCCATCAATCGTCCACGGCATCGAGGAATTCGTCTACCACGGGCATCTCCCCCAATCGTGACGGGATGTTTAGACCGAAATGCAAATAGGCATGCCGGGTCACCACGCGCCCCCGTGGCGTACGCATGATATAGCCTTGCTGGATCAGATAGGGCTCGAGTACGTCTTCAATGGTGTGCCGTTCCTCGCTGATGGCGGCTGCCAGGCTGTCGACCCCCACCGGCCCGCCATCGAACTTCTCGATCATGGTCAGCAGCAGGCGCCGGTCCTGATGATCGAAACCACGTTCATCGACATCCAGCAGGTTCAGCGCCAGGTCGGCGATGGCCTTGGTGATGTGGCCCTTGGCGCGAACCTCGGCGAAATCCCGCACCCGGCGCAACAGACGGTTGGCGATACGCGGTGTACCCCGGGCGCGTCGGGCGACTTCGAAGGCCCCTTCCGGGTCCAGCGGCAAACCGAGAATGCCGGCGGAACGCCCGACAATGGTTGCCAGGTCCGCATTGCTGTAGAACTCCAGACGCTGAACGATACCGAAACGATCACGCAGCGGGTTGGTCAGCATGCCCGCACGGGTCGTAGCCCCCACCAGGGTGAACGGCGGCAGATCGAGCTTGATCGAGCGGGCCGCCGGGCCTTCGCCGATCATGATGTCCAACTGGAAATCTTCCATCGCCGGGTACAGCACCTCCTCGACGATCGGCGACAAGCGATGGATTTCATCGATGAACAGCACATCGTGCGGCTCGAGATTGGTCAGCAGCGCCGCCAGGTCGCCAGGGCGCTCCAGCACCGGGCCCGAGGTGCTCTTGATCGACACGCCCATTTCCTGGGCGATGATGTTGGCCAGCGTGGTTTTACCCAGGCCTGGCGGGCCGAAGATCAGGGTATGGTCCAGCGACTCGTTGCGCCCGCGGGCAGCCTGGATGAACAGCTCCATCTGCTCGCGCACCGTCGGCTGGCCAATATAGTCGGCCAGGCTGACAGGGCGAATCGCACGGTCCTGGACTTCCTCGCGCTCACGGGGGCCCGTGGCGGCGATCAGACGATCTGCTTCTATCACTTAAATCATTCCCTTCAGGGCGCGGCGAATCATGTCTTCGCTGCTCAGGCCTTTTTCCTTGATGGCGGAGACGGCCTTGCTGGCTTCCTGCGGTTTGTAGCCCAGGGAGATCAGGGCGCTGACCGCATCGGTCTCGGCGCTGGCCACCGGCATCGGCGCATCCGGCTGGTTCGGCACCAGGGCAAACATGCTCGGCACGGTTTCCCAGGCCTTGAAGCGATCCTTGAGCTCGACCAACAGGCGCTCGGCGGTCTTTTTACCGACCCCAGGCACCTTGGTCAGCGCAGAAGTATCCTGGGCCTGCACGCAACGCACCAGTTCGTCGACCTCCAGGCTGGACATCAGCGCCAGCGCCAGCTTCGGCCCCACACCGTTGAGGCGAATCAACTCGCGAAAAAAGTCCCGTTCGCGCTTGCTGGCAAAGCCATAGAGTAACTGGGCATCTTCACGCACGACCAAATGAGTGTGCAGGGTAAGCGGTTCACCGACCGACGGCAGGCGATAGAGGGTGGTCATGGGCACCTCCACCTCATAACCCAGACCGTTTACATCGAGAATCAGGTGCGGCGGCTGTTTCTCAGCCAAGGTGCCGCGCAAGCGTCCAATCACGTTTCAGATCCTTAGCTCAGGCCGGACCAGCGGCCGGCGGATAACAGCATGAAGGTCCGGGCCGGGCAGACAGGCGCGAGACACTCCACTCATCAAATGTTGGCGCAGATGCTATCAGAGACGCAGCCGGCCGCCACGACTGCGTGCGGTGCCCAGGCCGTGGGGCACCAGGCTGGAGCGGGTGTGGGCATGACAGATGGCAATCGCCAGGGCGTCCGAGGCATCGATCTGCGGCTTGCTGGTCAACTTGAGCAAGTGCATGACCATCATTTGCACCTGCTCCTTGTTGGCCCCGCCGGTGCCCGCCACCGCCTGCTTGACCTGAGTGGCGGTATATTCGGCGATCTCCAGGCTTTCCTCGGCCCCCGCCACAATCGCCGCGCCACGGGCCTGCCCCAGTTTCAGGGCCGAATCGGCATTGCGCGCCATGAACACCTTTTCAATACCCATGGTCACCGGGCCGTAGGTCTGGATCACCTCACGCACCCCGCGATAGACGATCTGCAGCCGCTCATGCAGCTCGCCAGCGCCTGTTCGGATGCAGCCCGAGGCCACGTACACGCAGCCGCGCCCGGTATCACGTACCACGCCATAACCGGTGATGCGCGAACCCGGGTCGATACCAAGAATAAGAGTCATAACGCCTGCAAAGAGAAGATTCGATTGCCTAAGGTAACTCCGGCAGAGACCGGAAAAACAAAAAATCGCAGCCTTCGACAGCTCCCCTACAGGTACAGCCTAACCCTGGGTGTAAGGGGGAAACCGCCGAAAGCTGCGATCTTTGTAGCGCGGTATCAGCCGAGTTGCTCGGCAACCGACTCGGGAATATCCGCGTTGGAGTAGACGTTCTGCACATCGTCCAGGTCTTCGAGCATGTCGATCAGCTTGAGAACCTTCTCGGCGCCTTCCAGATCCAGCTCGGCGCTGGTGGTCGGCAACATGACGATTTCCGCATCGACCGCCTTGAAACCAGCTGCCTCCAGGGCGTTGCGCACGGCATAGAAACCGGCGAACGAGGTGAACACGTCGATGGAACCGTCGGCATTGGTCACCACGTCGTCGGCATCCGCCTCCATGGCGGCTTCCATCAACGAATCCTCGTCGACGCCCGGCTCGAAGGAAATCTGTCCCTTGCGCTCGAACAGATAGGCCACCGAACCATCGGTCCCCAGGTTGCCGCCACACTTGCTGAACGCATGGCGCACGGCTGCGGCGGTACGGTTGCGGTTGTCGGTCATGCATTCGACCATTACCGCCACACCGTTCGGGCCGTAGCCTTCGTAAGTCAGCTCGACCACGTCGTCGCTGCCCGCCGCGCCGGTGCCCCGGGCGATGGCGCGATCGATGATGTCGCGGCTCATGTTGGCGCCCAGGGCCTTGTCCAGGGCCAGGCGCAGGCGCGGGTTGGAACCCGGCTCGCCACCGCCCTGACGGGCAGCGACTGTCAGCTCACGAATCCATTTGGTGAAAATCTTGCCTCTCTTGGCATCCTGACGCTCTTTGCGGTGCTTGATGTTCGCCCACTTGGAATGACCGGCCATAACGTGCTCCAAATTCTCTTTGCAACATTGCCCGCACCACCGTTAAAGGCGGGCGGGCAACAAAATATCCCGACACAATAGAAAAAGGCGCATCCGAAGATGCGCCTTCAGGTCGGCCTTACTCAGCCTTTGGCTGTTCGCGCAGACGGATGTGCAGTTCGCGCAGCGCCTTGGCATCGACCAGGCCAGGAGCCTGGGTCATCACGCACGCGGCGCTCTGGGTTTTCGGGAACGCGATCACTTCACGGATCGACTGGGCGCCGGTCATCAGCATGACCAGACGGTCCAGGCCGAAAGCCAGGCCACCGTGGGGCGGCGCACCGTATTTCAGAGCGTCGAGCAGGAAGCCGAACTTCTCTTCCTGTTCCGCTTCGTCGATACCCAGCAGACGGAACACCGCCTGTTGCATTTCCTTGCGGTGGATACGGATCGAACCGCCACCCAGTTCGGTACCGTTGAGCACCATGTCGTAGGCACGGGACAAAGCAGTCGCCGGGCTGGCTTCCAGTTCTTCCGGCGAGCACTTCGGCGCGGTGAACGGGTGGTGCAACGCGGTGAAGCTGCCGTCTTCGTTCTCTTCGAACATCGGGAAGTCGACGACCCACATCGGTGCCCACTCGCAGGTCAGCAGGTTCAGGTCATGACCCAGCTTGATACGCAGCGCGCCCAGGGCTTCGCTGACGATCTTCGCCTTGTCGGCGCCGAAGAACACGATGTCGCCATCGACAGCGCCAACGCGGTCGAGGATCACGTTCAGATTGGCTTCCGGGATGTTCTTGACGATCGGCGACTGCAGGCCGTCAACACCGTTGGCGCGCTCGTTGACCTTGATGTACGCCAGGCCCTTGGCACCGTAGATGCCGACGAACTTGGTGTAATCGTCGATCTGCTTGCGCGGCATGCTTGCCCCGCCTGGCACGCGCAAGGCGGCGATACGGCATTTCGGGTCGTTGGCCGGGCCGCTGAACACCTTGAATTCCACTTCCTTGAGCTGGTCGGCAACGTCCACCAGTTCCAGCGGAATACGCAGGTCCGGCTTGTCGGAACCGTAGCGGCGCATGGCCTCTTCGAAGCGGCGATCAGGATAGCGCCAAGCAGCGTCCACTCATACTCGCTCGGCCAGGACAGCGG
>NZ_JBNNVU010000154.1:0-7568 GCF_050280705.1 Pseudomonas sp. NPDC089530
CCAGGCAATCGGCGTATTCGGCGGGGGTCTTGTTCGTCTGCAGGACCAGCGTCGGGTCGTTCGGCGCCGAGGCGCAGCCGGCCAGCACCCAGGCCCGTGAAGACCTGATCGCCCGTACCTTCGAATCGTTGCGCGGGGCGAAGAAAGCCATCGTCCACCTGTACAACGCCACCAGCCCGTCGTTCCGCCGCATTGTCTTCAACCAGGACAAGGCCGGCGTGAAAGAGATCGCGGTGAACGCTGCCAAGCTGTTCGTCAAATACGCCGCCCAGCAGCCGGAAACCCAGTGGCAGTTCGAATACTCGCCAGAGACCTTCAGCGCCACCGAGCTGGAGTTCGCCAAGGAAGTCTGCGACGCGGTGGTCGAAGTCTGGAACGCGACCCCACAGAACAAGGTGATCCTCAACCTGCCAGCCACCGTCGAAGTGGCGACGCCGAACATCTATGCCGACCAGATCGAATGGTTCTGCCGTCACATCAACCGTCGCGACAGCGTGATCATCAGCCTGCACACCCACAACGACCGTGGTACCGGCGTGGCCGCCACCGAGCTGGGCCTGATGGCCGGCGCCGACCGCGTCGAAGGCTGCCTGTTCGGCAACGGCGAACGTACCGGCAACGTCGACCTGGTCACCGTGGCCCTGAACCTCTACACCCAGGGCATCGACCCGGAACTGGACTTCTCCGACATCGACGGCGTGCGCAAAGTGGTCGAAGAGTGCAACCAGATCCCGGTGCACCCGCGTCACCCGTATGTCGGCGACCTGGTGCACACCGCGTTCTCCGGCTCGCACCAGGATGCGATCCGCAAGGGCTTCGCCCAGCAGAAGTCCGATGCGCTGTGGGAAGTGCCGTACTTGCCGATCGACCCAGCCGACATCGGCCGCAGCTACGAGGCGGTGATTCGCGTCAACAGCCAGTCGGGCAAAGGCGGTATCGCCTACCTGCTGGAACAGGAATACGGCATCAGCTTGCCGCGTCGCATGCAGATCGAATTCAGCCAGGTGGTACAGCGTGAAACCGATCGTCTGGGCCTGGAAATGACCGCCCAGCAGATCCACGCCCTGCTCCACAGCGAATACTTGCAGGCCAACACGCCGTACGCGCTGGTCAGCCACCGCCTGCAGGAAGAAAACGGCCACAGCGCCGTGGAAGTGGAAGTGTCCGGCAAAGGCCAGGGCGAGACCAACCTGCACTGGCGCGGCAAGGGCAACGGCGCCCTGGAAGCCCTGGTGGCCGGCTTGCCGGTTCCGGTGGAAATCATGGACTACAATGAGCACGCCATCGGCGCGGGCACCAACGCCAAGGCCGCCGCCTACATCGAACTGCGGGTGAACGGCGAACGTGCGGTGCATGGTGTGGGCATCGATGAAAACATCACCACCGCCAGCTTCAAGGCGCTGTTCAGTGCGCTGAACCGCTCCCTGAGCCAGACGGACGCCAAAGCCGCATAACCGCTTCACGAGCACAAAAAAGCCCCGGTTGATCCGGGGCTTTTTTGTGCGGCCGGTTTATCGCCTCATTCAGGCGGTGGTATTGATCCGCGCCGTCATCGCCTGGAGCAAGGCGGCCTGCAACACCTGCAGGTTGCTGGCCGTGACGGCGATCTGCGCCTGTACCTCCATCGCCTGTTGTACCTTCCGCTCTTCGTTCGCCTGCCCCTTCTGTACGCCGGACAACTGCGACTGCTGCTCGGTCAGGGTCTTTTCCGTCTTGTCGATCTGCTTCTGCAACTGCGCGACGAGATCGGTGCTGGTCGACCCGAGATCCGCCTTGGCGCCGTACTCCTGCATGTCGATACTCACCGCATCGCTATCATCAGCGAGGCGCCGATCCTGCTCTTCAAGCGGGCTGGCCGGCGGCTCGGCGATGTTGAGTTTCTGCGGCGCAGCGCCCAATGGGAATGGATTGATGCCCACGGCACCGATACTAGTCATGATGAATCTCCCTGAAAAACTCTAATCCCTTAACGGCCCATCCCTGGTGTTCTTTAAGCCTGGGTGAACTCGAAGGTGTCGGCATCGAGATAGGCCGGGAAGCGCGCCCGATAGGCTGCCAGCTCCGCGGCATCCAGACGGACCTGGAACACCCCATCGGCCTCGCCGGCACTGAGCAGGGTCTCGCCCTGGAAATCCAGCACCTGACTATCACCGGTGTAGGCAAACCCCTTGCCGTCGATGCCAATCCGGTTGACCGCGGCCACATAACACAGGTTTTCGATGGCCCGGGCCGGCAGCAGGCGGTTCCAGTGCTGGCGCCGCGCCCCCGGCCAGTTGGCCGTATACAACAGCACGTCGGTATCCCGGGCATCGCGGCTCCACACCGGGAAGCGCAGGTCGTAGCAGATCAGCGGCCGGATACGCCAGCCTTTGAGCTCGAACTGCACCTGACGCTCGCCTGGCGTGTAGTGATCGTGCTCGCCCGCCATGCGGAACAGATGGCGTTTGTCGTAATGCCAGACCTCGCCATCGGGGCGCGCCCACAACAAGCGGTTACGGTGGCTGCCGTCGGCAACCTGGATAATCACGCTGCCGGTGATGACCGCGCCGAGCTTCGCCGCCTGATTGCGCAGCCATTTGCTGGTCGGGCCGTTCTCCGCCTCGGCGAGGGTTTCCGACTCCATGGAGAATCCGGTAGTGAACATTTCCGGCAGGATGATCAGGTCGGCGCCCCGAGCCTGCTCGAACAACGACTCGAAGTGTTCGAGGTTGGCCTGGCGATCGTGCCAGACCAGGGAGGTCTGGATCAGCGCCACATTCAGATTGGGCAAAGCACTCAGATCACGCATAGTTTTTCCGCCGCCTGACGCAGCGTCTCCTCGCGTTTGGCAAAGCACAGCCTTACCAGACGCTGCCCTTGCGGTGGCTCGCGGTAGAACACCGACACCGGAATGGTCGCGACGCCGTGCTCACGGGTCATCCAGACCGCCATCTCGACGTCATTCAGGTCCGGGCGGATCTGCGTGTAGTCCACCAGTTGAAAGTAAGTGCCGGCCACCCGGGTAAAGCTGAACCGCGAAGGGGCCAGCAGATCGCAGAACAGGTCGCGCTTGGCCTGGTAGAAACCGGGAAGCTCCTCGACATGTTCCGGGTGTTCGGCCATGTAGTCCGCCAGAGCGTACTGCAAAGGGGTCACGCCACAGAAGCTGACATATTGATGCACCTTGCGCAGTTCCGCGCTCAGGGCCGGCGGAGCGACCACATAGCCGGTTTTCCAGCCGGTCACGTGATAGGTCTTGCCAAAGGAACTGACCACGAACGCGCGCTGGTAGAGCTCTTCATGGGCCAGCACGCTGACGTGCGGAATGCCATCGAACACCAGGTGCTCGTACACCTCGTCGCTGACCAGGTAGATATCCCGATCACGAATCAGCGCCGCCAGCTGGTCCAGCTCCGCGCGACTGATCAGGGCGCCGCTGGGGTTGTGCGGAGCATTGAGAATGATCATCCGCGTCCGAGGGCTCAGCGCCTCACCCAGCTTCTGCCAGTCGATGGCGAAATCGTTCAGGCCCAGTTGCACATGCACGCAGCGGCCGCCGGCCAGCTCGACCGAAGGTTCATAGCTGTCGTAGCAAGGGTCGAAGACGATCACTTCGTCGCCGGCCTGGATCACCGTCTGGATGGCACAGAAGATCGCCTGGGTAGCCCCCGGGGTAATGGTCACCTCGGTATCGGCATTCACCTGCACGCCATAACTGCGGGCGATCTTGGCCGCCACCTGCTGCCGCAAGGCCGGCAAGCCGGTCATCGGTGCGTATTGGTTGTGGCCGCTGGCGATATGCCGGGCGACGGCATCGCGCAGGGCCTGTGGGCCATCGAAATCGGGAAAGCCCTGGGACAGGTTCAACGCTCCGGTTTCCACCGCGAGCTGTGACATTTGCGTAAAGATGGTGGTGCCGACATTCGGCAGCTTACTGGTGATCATGGGTGATTCCCTGCTGAACACCCGGCTCTACGGCGGCACGGGAGGCCCCGAGAATAGCCCAAACCACAGGCATGAAAAAGGGCGCCAGAGGCGCCCTTTTTCTTACCCAAAAACCTGCAGGAGCGAGCGTGTTCGCGCAGCACCGGAGCCGATCCACCGCTGCCGGAAAACCCGCCCCCGCAACGAGTCTCAGCGCTTGTCTCTGCGCTTCTTCTCGGCCTTTTTGTGGTGCGACATCAAACGACGCTTCTTGTTGACCTGACGGTCGGTGAGTGTGTTCTTGTTGCCTTCGTACGGGTTGTCACCGCCCTTGAACTCGATGCGGATCGGCGTACCGACCAGCTTCAGCACACGGCGGTAGGTGTTTTCCAGGTAGCGCACATAAGACTTCGGCACCTTCTCCACCTGGTTGCCGTGGATCACGATCAGCGGCGGGTTGGCACCACCCAGGTGGGCGTAACGCAACTTGATACGACGGTTGTTGACCATCGGCGGCGCGTGCTCGCTCACGGCGTCTTCGAGGATCTGCGTCAGGCGGCTGGTCGGCCAGCGGGTTACCGCGGACTTGAAGGAGTTCTGCACCGACTGGTAAAGGTTGCCCACGCCAGTACCGTGCAACGCCGAGATGAAGTGGATGTCGGCGAAGTCGACGAAGAACAGCCGGCGCTCCAGCTCGGTCTTCACATAGTCACGCTCGCGCGGGTCCATGCCGTCCCACTTGTTCAGGGCGATGACCAGGGCGCGACCGGCTTCCAGGGCGAAGCCCAGCAGGTTCAGGTCGTGGTCCACCACGCCTTCGCGGGCGTCCATGACGAAGATCACCACGTTGGCGTCCTTGATCGCCTGCAGTGTCTTGACCACCGAGAACTTTTCAACTTCCTCGTGGATCTTGCCGCGCTTGCGCACACCGGCAGTGTCGATCAGCGTGTACTTCTCATCGTTACGCTCGAAGGGAATGTAGATGCTGTCGCGGGTGGTGCCGGGCTGGTCGTAGACGATGACCCGGTCTTCGCCGAGCATGCGGTTGACCAGTGTGGATTTACCCACGTTCGGACGACCGATGATGGCGATCTTGATCCCGTCTTTCTCGCTCGGCCCTGGAATGCGCTTGGCTTCCTCGCCTTCGGCGACGACCTCTTCCTCACCCTCTTCGGGTTCGTCCGCGTCATCTTTCGGGAACTCGCCCAGGGCGATTTCCAGCATCTGCGAGATACCACGGCCGTGAGCGCCGGCGATCGGGATCGCGTCGCCCATACCCAGCGGGGCGAACTCGGCGCGCGCCATGTCCGGGTCGATATTGTCGACCTTGTTGGCGATCACGAACGAGGTCTTGTTACGGTTGCGCAGGTGCTCGCCGATCATCTGGTCGGCAGCGGTAAAACCGGCCTTGGCATCGACCAGGAACAGAACGACATCGGCTTCTTCGATGGCCAGCAGCGACTGCTCGGCCATCTTTTCATCCATGCCATGCTCGTCACCGGAGATACCGCCGGTGTCGATCAGAATATAGGTACGCCCTTGCCACTTGGCCTCACCGTATTGGCGATCACGGGTCAGACCGGACAGGTCGCCGACGATGGCGTCCCGAGTCCGAGTCAGGCGGTTGAACAAGGTGGACTTGCCGACGTTCGGTCGGCCCACCAGGGCGATTACGGGAACCATGCGGCTCTCCACTGCGTTAATTCAGAAAATACAAAAGCCGCTGCGTGGCAGCGGCTGGTGCTCGGGGCAGCACGCAAAGTGCTGCGAACCTTGCCAGGGCAAGGCCGCTTGGGGGTCAACCCCAAGCATAGTCAAACCATTACTTGATGGTCAGGGCTTCCAGTTTGCCGCTGTTGCCATACACGTAAATCATGTTGCCCACCACCAACGGGCGGGCACGCAGGCCGTCGCTGTCGATGCGCTCACGACCCACGAAACGACCGTCCACCTGGCTCAGCAGGTGCAGATAACCTTCCAGGTCGCCTACCGCTACATAGCTGGAGAAGACTTCCGGAGCCGACAGTTGGCGGCGAGCCAGCGAGTCGTTGCTCCACAGGGCAGTGGTGGAACGCTCATCGACGCTTTCGACCGTACCGGAAGACAGGCTCACATAGACGCTGCCAAAACCTTGAGCGACACCTGCGTAGCTGGAAGCATCGCGCTGCCAGAGCGGACGACCGCTTTCCAGGTCCAGCGCCGCGACACGACCCTGGTAGCTGGCGACATACAGGGTGCCACCGGACAGCAGCAGGCCACCGTCGATGTCGACCACGCGATCCAGCTCGGAACGACCTTGTGGAATAGCCACACGCTGTTCCCACACCGGCACGCCGTTGCGGATATCCAGGGCCACCACTTTACCGGTCGACAGACCGGCAACCGCCAGGCGGTTGGTGGTGATCGGCGCGCTGGTGCCACGCAGGGTCAGTACCGCCGGGGTGCTGTCGTAGACCCACATCTGGTTGCCGGTGGCGGCGTCGAGGCCGATCACACGGTCATCCTGGGTCTGGACCACAACCACATCGCCATTGGTGGAGGGCGGAGCCAGGACTTCACTGGTCACCCGCGCGCGCCACTTCTGTTCGCCGCTCGAGGCGTCCAGAACGACCACTTCGCCCTTGAGGGTACCGATCATGACCAGGCCGTAACCCACGCCAACGGCACCGGACACTGGCAACTCCAGGTCCTGTTTCCATTTGACGTCGCCGTTCATGCGATCCAGCGCCTCTACCACGCCAGTGACATCGGCGGCGTAGATGGTGCTGCCGTCGATCGCCGGCACCAGCATGTTGTAGGTTTCGCCCTGGCCGTCGCCGACCGAACGACTCCACTGTTTCTGCAGGACCACTTCTTCTTTGAAGTCGACCAGTTCGGCAGGAGGCAATTCTTTCTTGCTGTTGCTGCTGCAACCCGCGGCCAGAACGGCCAGAGCCAGCAATGCTGCATGTTTCCAACGGATCACGTCACGCATCCCCTTTGGCCAGGTCGTCCAGCTTGATTTGTAGGCCGCCGACCGCCGCTTCATCGGACAGCGCAGCCTTGGCTTTTTCGTATGCAGCATGGGCTTCGTCGGTACGGCCCAGTTGGACCAGCAGGTCGCCCTTGAGCTCTTCGCGAGTGGCCAGGAATGCCTTGTCGGCATCGCCTTCGAGCAGCTTCAGCGCTTCCTCGGCCTTGTTCTGTGCCGACAGCACCTGGGCCAGGCGCTGACGCGCGATCTCGCCCAGGGTCGAGTTGACCGGCTTGTCGGCGATGGCCTTGAGCTGGCTGGCCGCGTCGTCCAGCTTGCCGGTATCGACTGCCACCTTGGCCACGAACAGGCTACCGTACTGCGCGTAGGCAGTACCGCCGAACTCGCTGTTGAGCTTGCCGGCCAGGTCTGCAACGCGGGCTGCGTCCGGCTTGCCGTCAGGCGTCAGCGTGGTTTCCAGCAATTGCTGATAGAGCATCGAGGCGCCTTGCGACTGATTGCTCTGATACTTGTGCCAGGCCTGCCAGCCGAACACGATGACCAGCGCCAACAGGCCGCCGGTGACCAGGGGTTTGCCGTTACGCGTCCACCAGTCCTTCAAATCCGCCAGCTGTTCCTCTTCGGTACTCGACACCCCAATACTCCTTATTCGCTAAATCGGCTGTTTGACAGCTTCAACCCTGCACGACGC
>NZ_JBNNVU010000155.1:0-7123 GCF_050280705.1 Pseudomonas sp. NPDC089530
CGTCCGGCCCACATAACGATCGGTGCCGTACCCACGGCCTTTCAGATAGAGGTACAGCGGTTCGTTCTGAAACACCTGAACGACGACGAAGGCGTGACTATCACCTACGACCGCAACCAGGCGCTGTCTCGCGAAGACATGCAGTTCATCACCTGGGAACACCCGATGGTGCAAGGCGGCATGGACCTGGTGCTGTCCGGCTCCATGGGCAACACCGCCGTGGCGCTGATCAAGAACAAGGCGCTGAAACCCGGCACCGTGCTGCTGGAACTGCTGTACGTCAGCGAGGTGGTGGCGCCCCGTTCGCTGCAGCTGGGCCGCTACCTGCCACCGGCCGCCCTGCGCTGCCTGCTGGACGCCAACGGCAACGACCTGGCGGCCCGCGTCGCCTTCGAGACCCTCAACGACCAGCTGGAAAGCGTGCCCAAGGCCAGCGCCAACAAGTTCATCCAGGCCCAGCGCGACCAGTTGACGCCGAAGATCAACGCCGGCGAAGCCAAGATCGCCCCGCGTCACGCCGAGCGCGTGGCCGAGGCGCAACGCCGCCTGGCCGCCGACACCGACGAAGAACTGGCGCGCCTGACCGCGTTGCAGGCGGTCAATCCGACCGTACGCGACAGCGAACTGCAGGCCCTGCGCCAGCAACGCGAACAAGGCCTGGCCATGCTGGAAAAAGCGGCGCTGCGCCTGGAAGCGATCCGGGTGTTGGTGGCGGGCTGATCCCCCCTCCCTCCCCCAATAAAAAGGCCCGCGCAATGCGGGCCTTTTTCGTTTGCTTCTGTAGGAGCGAGGCTTGCCCGCGATAGGGACAATGCGTTCTGTCTGACGCACCGCGTCATCGTTCATCGCGGGCAAGCCTCGCTCCTACAGGACTTAGTCGATCAGGCCGTTGCTGCCGCCCCCACCGGCTCCCCCGGCACCAGCCCCTCCTTCATCCGCTGGGCGTCGCGGGCGAAGCAGCGCGAGGCCAGGAACAGGAACAGCAGGGTCAGCAGCAGCGCCACCGGAATCAGGTACATGGCGTCATGCAGGCCGACCGCCTTGAACGCCTCGGTCATCTGTTCGGCCCCGGCGGCGTACATCGCCGCATGGGCAAAATGGTCGGACAGCGCCCCCACCACCACGGGCCCCAGGCCACCGCCCAGTAGATACAGGCCGGCGAAGAACAGCGCCATGGCCGTGGCCCGCAGGCGCGGCTCGACCACATCCTGGATCGCCGTGTAGACGCAGGTGTAGAAGTTGTAGGCAAACAGCCAGCCGACACTGAACACCGCGACGAACACCCCAATCTCGATGCGCCCGGCATGCAGGGCCCAGGCGGTGCACAGGGTCGAGACCAGCATGCTGAACGCGGCGAACAGCAGCCGGCCGTTGGCCACCCGCTGGTGAATCTTGTCGGCCACCCAGCCGCCCAGGGTCAGGCCGACCAGGCCGGTGACCCCCACT
Source organism: Pseudomonas sp. NPDC089530 (assembly GCF_050280705.1). Taxonomy (NCBI): domain Bacteria; kingdom Pseudomonadati; phylum Pseudomonadota; class Gammaproteobacteria; order Pseudomonadales; family Pseudomonadaceae; genus Pseudomonas; species Pseudomonas sp. NPDC089530. The sequence continues at coordinate 1,447 of NZ_JBNNVU010000155.1, forward strand.
ATCACCCCAGTGGCCACCGCCGCGTCTTGCAACGACAGGAGGAAATAACGCTGCAGCATCGGCACCAGGAACGAGTTGCAGGCATAGGTCGCGAAGTTGAAGGTCAGCCCGGCCAGCACCAGCCAGAGAAAGGTCGGAATCGCCAGCACCCGGCGGATCGGCCGGGCGATGGGCTCCTGGGACACCTTGACCGTCTCCGCCGCCCCGCGCTTGGGCTCCTTGATGAAGAACATGAACACCGCCAGCAACAACCCCGGCACCGCGGCGATAAAGAACGGCGCGCGCCAGCTGTCGAAGGCCTTGACCATCGCGCCGATGGTGAAGAACGCCAGCAACAGGCCCAGGGGCAGGCCAAGCATGAAGATGCCCATGGCCCGGGCCCGGCGATGGGCCGGGAACAGGTCGCCGATCAGCGAGTTGGCCGCCGGGGCGTAACTGGCTTCGCCGATGCCGACGCCCATGCGCACCAGCAGGAAACTCCAGAAGCTGCCCACCAGGCCGTTGACCGCGGTCAGCCCGCTCCACACCGCCAGGCCCCAGCCCATGAGCTTGCTGCGCGAACCGGTATCGGCCATGCGCCCCAGGGGCAGACCGGCAATGGCGTAGACGATGGTGAAGGCGGTGCCGATGATGCCGAGCTGGAAGTCGCTCAGGTGCCACTCCAGACGGATCGGCTCGATGATGATGGCGGGAATGGTGCGATCGAAGAAGTTGAACAGGTTCGCCAGGAACAACAGGAACAGAATGCGCCAGGCATTCGCCGCTTGGGTCGAGTTCTGCATGGGACGGTCTCTTTATTGTTATTCGGCCAGACGCAACCAAGCCTGGAAGTTGCAATCTAGTCAGCCCCACCCCGATTGTCTGTAATGATTCGTAAGGCTGATATCAGACAATCGGTCGCGCCCGACAGCGTCCCGAACGACGCCACAGCCCCCCGCCCAAAAACCCGCAAGCCCCCGGATACCGGGGCTAAAGCCCGAATTTTCAAGGGCTTGCACAAGCCTCGAAAAATACCTCGCGCTCCCCCTTCCCAAGGCCGTTGCGAAGCCTAGAATAGCGGCCTTGCCTGCCCCCTCATCCACCTCCTCCCCCGTTGAATACGCCCATGTCCGAAGCCAGTCCGTGTCTGAATTGCGGTGCCTGCTGTTCACACTTTCGTGTGTCTTTTTTCTGGGGCGAGTGCGCCTCTTCCGGCGGTACGGTGCCCGACGATCTGGTGGCATCCATCAACCCCAGCCGAGTCGCCATGCTCGGCACCGATTGCAAATCGCCCCGCTGCATCGCGCTGACCGGCGAAGTCGGCAAGCACGTCAGCTGTTCAATCTACGAGCAGCGCTCCAGCCCCTGCCGCGAGTTCGAAGCGTCCTGGGAAAACGGTGAACAGAACGTCGATTGCGACGCCGCGCGCGCGGCCTTCGGCCTCCCGCCCCTGGAACCGGAGCTGCATTTCAACCAGAGCGCTTAGCTCGATTGGTTATGGGATAAATTCCAAAATCATTTAAGTCAAATTGCCATCATCGCCTTCGGCTTCGCCCCCTCTTCCTATACTCAGCTCCATCGTTCAGCCGACGGGCGCTGATACGGGATGACTCACTGGCGGGGCATGCGATGGAATGGCTTGGTCTGCATTTTTTTACCGAGCTCCCCGAAGGCGGGCAGGTATTGCTCACCTGCGACCACAACTCCGTGCTGGTGCTCCTGGCCTATCTGGTGGCCTGCGCCGGCAGCTTCGCCACCCTGGACATGGCCGAACGGGTGCGCCACGTCGATCTGCCCGCGGCTCGGCGACGCTGGCGCTGGGTCGGCGCCTTCTGCCTGGCCGGTGGCATCTGGGCCATGCACTTCATCGGCATGCTGGCGCTGCAGACGCCCATCGAAACCCATTACGACCTGCCGATGACCCTGCTGTCGCTGCTGATCGCAGTGATTGCCTCCTGGCTGGCGATGAACACCCTGAGCCATCCCAGGCTGCACCTGTGGCGCTACCTGCTGGCCTCGGTCTGGATCGGCCTGGGCATCTGCACCATGCACTATGTCGGCATGGCGGCCATGCGCTCCCAGGCCACGGCCTACTACCAGCCCGACCTCTTCGGCCTGTCCATTGCCATCGCCATCAGTGCGAGCCTGGTCGCCCTGCTGCTATCGCGCTACCTGAGCGATGGCAGCGGCCTGTTGCACCAGTTGCTCAAATACGCCTCGAGCCTGCTCCTGGGCGGCGGCATCGTCGCCATGCACTTCACCGGCATGTGGTCATTGAAACTGGTGATGCCGGCGGCGGGCAGCGCCTCGATCCCAGTGGACGACAACCCCTTGCAACTGGGCCTGACCATCGCCGTCATCGTCCTGCTGATCATTGGCAGCTGCATCAGCGCGGCGCTGGCGGACAAGAAGCTGCAGCACAAGGAGCAGGACCTGCGCCGGGTCAACACCCTGCTGTGCCAGCTGGACCAGGCCCGGGTGGCGCTGCAACAGGTGGCGCATTACGACGCCCTGACCAACCTGGTCAACCGGCGTGGCTTCAATCAGCTGTTCGCCGAAAAACTCATCGAGAAAACCGTGCAGGGCGGCAGGCTGGCGGTGATGTTTCTCGACATCGACCACTTCAAGCGGATCAACGACAGCCTCGGCCACGATGCCGGCGACGAACTGCTGAAGGTGCTCGCCCACCACATCAAGAGCTCCACCCGCAGCCATGAAGACGTGGTGGCGCGTTTCGGCGGCGACGAGTTCTGCATCCTCATCAGCCTGCGCGAGCGCGACGAAGCCCGGTACCTGGCGCAGCGCATCATGGACAAGATGAAGGAGCCCATCGAGCTGGCGGGACGGCGCATGGTCATGACCACCAGCATCGGCATCAGCCTGTTCCCCGACGACGGCACCACCAGCGAGGAACTGCTCAAGCATGCCGACCTGGCGCTCTATCAATCCAAGGGCAGCGGTCGCAACAGCCTGCACTTCTTCAGCCCCAGCATGACGAACCGGGCCAGCCTGGAACTGCAACTGGAGGAAGAACTGCGCAACGCGCTGCACAGCGAGGCCGGGCTAACCCTGTATTACCAACCCATCTACGACCTGAACCGCCGCCAGGTCAGCAAGCTCGAAGCCCTGGTGCGCTGGCAACATCCATTGCACGGGCTGCTGGTCCCGGATCGCTTCATCGGCATCGCCGAGGCCAACGGGCTGATCGCCGAACTGGACAACTGGGTACTGCGCCGGGCCTGTGCGGACCTGGCCGCCCTGTCCCGCCATGGCTTCGCCGACTTGCACATCGCGGTCAACTGCTCGGCCCTGAACCTGGCGCGCGAAGCCCTGCCCGAGGAGATCGCCGACGCCCTGCGCAGCGCCGGTGTCGCCCCACGGCGCCTGGAACTGGAGGTCACGGAAAACGCCCTGATGGGCAACATCGACACCACGGTGAACCTGTTGCGGCAGATCCGCGACTTGGGCGTATCGCTGTCGCTCGACGACTTCGGCACCGGTTATTCATCCCTCGCCTACCTCAAGCGCCTGCCGCTCAACACCTTGAAGATCGACCGTTCGTTCATCCAGGACGTGCCCGAGTCGACCCAGGACCGGGAAATCGTCCAGGCGATCATCGCCATGGCGCACATCCTGCACCTGCAGGTGGTCAGCGAAGGCGTCGAACACCCGCAGCAGCATGAGTTCCTGACCCGGCACGGCTGCGACTTCATCCAGGGCCACCTGCTCGGCCGGGCGGTGCCCCTGGACGAATTGCCGCAGGCGATCGCCGAGATCGAGCAGCGCCTGCTGCCCGCCGCGGTCAGCCCTCTGACGCCGGTTCGCGATACAGGCGGATCAGGGTCGCGGGATCCTGTTCCAGATACCCCTGGCCGCCATGCAGGCGCATCAACTGCGCAGCCAACCCGCTGATCGGCGTGGCCGAGCCCTGCTCGCGGGAAAACTTCACCGCCCCGTCCAGATCCTTGAGCAGGGTGCGCACATGCCATTTGATTGGCTCGAAGCGGCTTTCGGCCATCTGCGGGGCCAGGATCTGCAGCGGCCTGGAATCGGCAAAACCACCGGCCAGCGCCTCGGCCAGCAACGACGCCTGCACCCCGGAACGTTCGGCCAGCGCCACCACTTCGGCGATCACCAGCGCATTGCAGGCCACGATCATCTGGTTGCAGGCCTTGGTCACCTGGCCAGCGCCGACGCCGCCCATGTGGGTCACCCGCTGCCCCAGCTGGAGCAGCACCGGCCGCACCCGCTCGATATCCGCCGCCTCGCCCCCGACCATGATCGCCAGGCTGCCGGCCTCGGCCCCGGGCGTGCCGCCGGACACCGGGGCATCGACCCAGCCCATGCCGGTGGCGCCCGCCAGCTGCGCAGCCATGTCCCGGGTGGCGGTCGGCTCCAGGCTGGACAGGTCCACCAGCAACTGGCCGGCCCTGGCGCCCTGGGCGATACCCTCGGCGCCGAACACCACCTCGCGCACCACCTCGGTGTTGGCCAGGCACAGCAGCACCAGATCCGCGGTCGCGCAGAGTCGGGCCGGGCTCTCGGCCAGTCGCGCCCCGGCCTCGATCAGCGGCGCGCATTTTTCCCGGTTGCGATTCCACACCACCAGGGGATAACCCGCCGCCAGCAGTCGGCGGCACATGGGCAAGCCCATCAAGCCAATACCGGCGAACCCAAGGGTGGGTAACGTTGCCATCATCCTGCCTCCTTTTGATTAAAGATCACCGCAAACCGGCCGATTTATCTGAACCAAGGAAAGGAATCCCCCTAGCATCCATAAGACTTATCCCTATCGCTGGGGCAAATATCGCACTGTAAAGTCGCGAGATCCCACTTGATGGCTCTTTGATATCCCATCACCGAGCCGACCAGTCCAGGCACACGGCGCACAATGACTTCTAAAAACAATTCTGCCAACGCAGTATCCGAGTTGACGCTGACCCTGGGCAGCCAGAGCCTTTCAGAGTCGAAGCCATTGTCCAGCTCACGCCCACAGGCACCCCAGCAGTACCTCTACTTCACCGAAACCAATACCGACCGCATCCTCGACAACCTCGACGGCCTGCGCGACTCGGTGTTCCCCCGCGCGCCGCACCTGGAAGACGAGCTCGAAGCGCGCCGCGAGCAGGAGTTTCCCTCGGTCTGCCTGATCGGCCTGGGCCGCTGCGGTTCGAACATCGCCCTGGACGTGGCGGAGCTTGTGTACAACGCCCGCAAGTTCTACCTCAACGAATTCAACAACGACGACAAGGCCTACGCCGAAAAGGGCTACAGCCCCGCCCAGTGGATCCGCCACAACCTGCGCCTGGGCCAGAACAAGGCCAGCAAGCCGGTGTTCCTGGTCGAGCCGCTGGTGATGCTGGGCGACCTGGACAAGGACATCGCCGGGCGTATCCGCTTCTCGCGCAAGGGTGAAAAAAGCGGCTTCATCCGCGACTACAGCAAGATGAAGATCATGGACCTCTCGGAAGTCCACGCCGGCGGCGCCGGTAACGCGCCGATCCTCGGCCAGTACCTGGCCAAGATCATCCTCAACAAGGACACCCAGCGCTTCTCCAGCCCCGACTGGAAAATGATCCACTCGTACCTGATCGACTCCTGCGGCATCAAGGCCAACCAGTCGCGCCTGCCCGAACGTGGCCCTGACCTACGGCGGCGTGATCCTCAAGTACAACGTCTCGGTGATCGCGCCTTACGC
>NZ_JBNNVU010000156.1:0-6843 GCF_050280705.1 Pseudomonas sp. NPDC089530
TCGGCGCCGGCCTTGTTCAGGGCCTGCTCGATCAGCCAGTCGTGCCGGCCGCGGCTGTAGGGTTCGAAGTAGGCGAACCAGGCGTGGGTCTGGGTCGCCTCCAGGCAGAAGCGCAGGGTATCGCCTTCGAAAATCGTCGGCACGCGGAACCAGTTGACGTGGTCGTAGGACGCCACGGCCTGATAGCCGGTCCAGGCCTTGTTGTACGAGGACTTGCTGGCATTGCTCAGGCGGAACCAGTGCTCCTGGCCGACATGCAGGCCGCTGGCCTTGAAGTGGAACCACTGGAAATGCGCGCTGCGGGTGTCGGGCTTGATGGCCAGCAGGACCTGGGACGGGTTGCTGGTATCCAGTACTTCGATGTTGCCGCTGTCGAAATTGGCAGAGATTTGAAACGAGCTTTGGGCCACGGTCATAGTCGATTCCTGAGCAGGATTTTTATGGCCGTTACTTTAGCAGGGCAATTTCAGCAAAAGGGAGGGGGGGCGTCGTCCTTGACGCGAAAGCAGCTTAGAAGCTATGCGATTGATTCTCAAGCGCTGTTTTGTGATTTGCGACCCTTTGCCACGGGCCTCGGCTTGCAATGAGACATTCTTTTGCTATCATCGCCGCCACTTTAGCGGTACCCAGTCTTCATTAGCCTGAAGCCAAGCCAGAAAAACTGGCAGAAAAAAAAGACCCGGCAAAAAAGCCGGGTCAAAAACCGTGATTAGCCTGATGAGGAGATAATCCAGGAGTCCGACCTAAGGTCTCTTGGGTTATCGACTGATCTCGCGACCAGTTGCTTGCAATAATAATCATTATCATTTGCAAGTCAAATGGTTTTCCCCGCCTTTTGGAAAAATAATTCCTCTCTTTGTCGCAAGCCCTGTCCAACGGCCGGATGAGTCGTGGGCGCGCCTGGCCGTGGCTCACTCCTGGCGCTGGCTGTCCAGCGAGCGATCCACCAGTGCCTTGGCCATGTCGATCATGTGCACCACGGAAAACGCCAGGTCCCGACGGGTCCCCCGCAGATGGTCAGCGGCCTCGTAGGCACTGGCCGCGGCGCAGCGCAGCAGGTCGGAGGCGTGGATCATCGCTTCCTCGCTGCTGATGCTGTGCCTGACCTCGAAGAATTTCTCGTCAGCCAGCGATTCTGAAATAGCCGGTTTCAAGTAATAGTCCATGGCGCGGCGGGCGGCCTCGCTGTCCTTGAGGCTGTCGAAACGGACATCGGTTTCCAGTTCCGGTGCGTCTTTGCTGGTGCTGTTCATGAGCGGTTCCATCCTTTGACGTGGAATTAAGAGGGTCAGGAAATGGTAATACTTAATGTATTTGTGACTAGGTTTCAAATACTACAAGTTGTGTGTTGAGGGGCCGAATACACAACGTATTGTTCCGGCCATGGACAAATGGATCGAGTTGGTTAAATCCAACATGAAGGACCGCAAGGTCACCCAAGAAAAGCTCGCGGAACGCCTGGGAATGTCCCAGGGCGGCATCGGCCATTGGCTGAGCAAACGTCGCCAGCCGAAGATCGAAGACATGAACCGCGTGCTCGAGGAAATCGGCCTGGGTTTTCTCGAGGTCGCGCTGGTGATCCGCGAAAAACCCCAGGTGGACGACGAGGGCCAGTTGCTGCTGGAAGGGCCGTCGCCCGCGCAGAAGTACAACCCGTACTTTCGCTACCCAGTCAGCGACTGGCGGGGCGTTGGCGAGGTGCGCGAGGCCGGCGGCGCGGGTTATGTCAGCCAGCGTTACGAGCTCTCCGACTACCAGGCCGAAGGCCCGGCCTTCTGGCTGGTGGTGGTGGGCGACGCGATGATCGCCCCCAGTGGTTTGAGCATCGCCCAGGACATGCTGATCCTGGTGGATCCGGCGGTGGAGGCGGTCCCCGGCAAGCTGGTGATCGTGCAATGCCCGGGCAGCACCGAAGCGATTTTCCGCAAACTGGTGGAAGAGGGCGGGCAACGTTATCTGATGCCGCTGAATCCGACTTACCCGAAGGCGCTTTACAGCGATGAGTGTCGAATTATTGGTGTGGTGGTGCAGGCTACCGCGAAATTCTGACGTAAAAATACGATCGTTCCCGCAAGGTTGCGGGAACGATCTTTTGCCTCAAGAGCTTATTCCAGTTCCACCAGGGCACTTCCCTCACTGACCATCTCGCCTTCCTGGCAATACAGCGCCTTGACCACCCCGGCTTGCGGTGCGCGGATACTGTGTTCCATCTTCATCGCCTCCAGCACCACCAGTTGCGCCCCGGCTTCGACACTCTGTCCGGCCTGCACCAGCACCCGTACGATGCTGCCGTTCATGGGCGCGGTCAGGCCGCCGTGATGGCTGTGGCTGGCCTCCACCGCGGCGATCGGGTCGTAGGGCGTGACGCAGTGCATCTCGCCCTGCCACTGCAGGTACAGCTGGTCGCCCTGGCGAATCGCCCGGTGCTGCTGGCGCAGCCCCTTGTGGTCGATCGACAGTTGTTCGCCGTGCAGGGCGATGGTCGAGTTGCCGGTATCGAGCTTGATCGCCCGGTCCAGCCCCTCGCACTCCAGGTGCAGCACGGTTTCCCGTGGCAGCCCGATGCGCAGCCCGCTGGCCTTGGCCCAGGGTGAATGGCGGTCGTCGGCGCGTGCCTGGTCCGGCTGGCCCTGGGCGAACGCCTGGGCGGCGGCGTGCCAGAAATCGTCGCCCAGGGCGCTCGTCGGCGGCAGCAACTGGTCCTGATAGCGCGGGATAAAGCCGGTATCCAGTTCGGCGGCGGCGAAGGCCGGGTGGGCGACGATACGGCGCAGGAACGCCAGGTTGGTCTTCAACCCGCCGATGGCGAATTCGTCGAGCATGCCCAGCAGGCGCAAACGGGCCTGCTCGCGGTCCTCACCCCAGGCGATCAGCTTGCCGAGCATCGGGTCGTAGAACGGCGACACGCTGTCACCTTCCTCGACACCGCTGTCCACCCGGCGCCCAGGGCCCGCCGCCGATTCGCGGTACAGCGCCAGGCGCCCGGTGGCCGGCAGGAAGTCGTTGGCCGGGTCCTCGGCGTACAGCCGCACTTCGATGGCGTGGCCGATCAGGGGCACCTGGTCCTGGGTGATCGGCAACGCTTCGCCCTGGGCCACGCGAATCTGCCAGGCCACCAGGTCCAGCCCGGTGATGGCTTCGGTGACCGGATGTTCCACTTGCAGGCGGGTGTTCATTTCCATGAAGAAGAATTCGCCGCGGGCGTCCAGCAGGAACTCCACGGTGCCGGCGCCGACGTAACCGATGGCCTGGGCCGCGCGGACCGCGGCTTCGCCCATGGCCTTGCGCTGTTCGACGCTCAGGCCCGGGGCCGGGGCTTCCTCGACGACTTTCTGGTGGCGGCGCTGGATCGAGCAGTCGCGCTCGTTGAGGTACAGGCAGTTGCCGTGCTGGTCGGCGAACACCTGGATCTCCACGTGGCGCGGCTTGAGCACGTACTTTTCCACCAGCATCCGCGAGTCGCCGAAGGACGACTGCGCTTCACGCTGGGCCGAGGCCAGGGCTTCGGCCAGCTGGCTGACGTCCTCCACCACCTTCATGCCCTTGCCGCCACCACCGGCGGTGGCCTTGAGCAGCACCGGGTAGCCGATGCGCTCGGCGGCGAGGCGGAAAGTTTCCAGGTCCTGGGCTTCGCCGTGGTAGCCGGGGACCAGGGGCACGCCGGCGGTTTCCATCAGCGCCTTGGCGGCCGATTTGCTGCCCATGGCGTCGATGGCCGAGGCGGGCGGGCCGAGGAAGATCAGGCCGGCGGCTTCGATGGCGCGGGCGAAACCGGCGTTTTCCGAGAGGAAGCCGTAGCCGGGGTGGATCGCCTGGGCGCCGCTGGCCTTGGCGGCGGCGATCAACTTGTCGATCTGCAGGTAGCTGTCGGCGGCCTTGCTGCCGCCCAGGTCGACCCGCAGGTCGGCTTCGCGGCTGTGGCGGGCGTCACGGTCGGTGGCGCTGTGCACGGCCACGGTGGTCAGGCCCAGGGCCTTGGCGGTGCGCATCACCCGGCAGGCGATCTCGCCGCGGTTGGCTACCAGCAATGTGGTCAGGACAGGGGCGCTCATCAACGCGGCTCCTTGGCGGTCGGTTCGGCCTGCCAGCTCGGCGGGCGTTTTTGCAGAAAGGCGCGCAGGCCTTCCTGGCCCTCGGGGCTGACGCGGATGCGGGCAATGGCGTTCTCGCAATAGCGGCGCAGGGCCGGGGTCAGGGCGCCGTTGCCGACTTCGCGCAGCAGGTCCTTGCTGGCACGCATGGCGCAGGGGCTGTTGAGCAGCAGGTTGTCGATCCACAACGCCACCTGTGGCTCCAATTCGGCCGCCGGGTAGCTTTCCGCCAGCAGACCGATTTCCCGGGCGCGCTGGCCGCTGAAACGCTCGGCGGTCAGGGCATAGCGCCGCGCCGCGCGTTCGCCGATGGCTTGCACCACGAAGGGGCTGATCACCGCCGGGGCCAGGCCGATGCGCACTTCCGAGAGGCAGAACTGCGCGTCGTCGGTGCCGATGGCCATGTCGCAGCAACTGATCAGGCCCAGGGCGCCGCCAAAGGCCGCGCCCTGGACCACGGCCAGGGTCGGGATCTTCAGCTTGGCCAGGTTGTACATCAGCTCGGCCAGCTCGCGGGCGTCGTCGAGGTTGGTCTGGTAGTCGAGCTCGGCCGATTGCTGCATCCAGGCCAGGTCGGCGCCGGCGCTGAAGTGCTTGCCGCGGCCGCGCAGCAATAGAAAGCGCAGGTTCGGATCGCTTTGCACCTGATCCAGGGCGAGGATCAGCTCGCGGATCATTTCGGCGTTGAAGGCGTTGTTCTTGTCCTCGCGGCTCAGCCACAAGGTGGCGAAACCACGAGGGTCCTTCAGCAGTTCCAGGGTGTTGAAGTCGTTCATCTGAGTCTGGCTCCGGGTCACATGCGGAACACGCCGAAGCGGCTCTGTTCGATAGGGGCGTTGAGGGACGCGGACAAGGCCAGCGCCAGGACGTCGCGGGTCTGCGCCGGGTCGATGACGCCGTCGTCCCACAGCCGGGCGCTGGAGTAATACGGATGGCCCTGGTGCTCGTACTGATCGAGGATCGGCTGTTTGATCTCGGCTTCCTGGGCGGCGCTGAACGGGTGTCCACCGCGTTCGGCCTGCTCGCGCTTGACCTGCACCAGCACCCCGGCGGCTTGCTCGGCGCCCATCACGCCGATCCGCGCGTTGGGCCACATCCATAGGAAGCGTGGGTCGTAGGCGCGGCCGCACATGCCGTAGTTACCGGCGCCGAAGCTGCCGCCGATGATCACCGTGAACTTCGGCACCTTGGCGCAGGCCACCGCGGTCACCAGCTTGGCACCGTGCTTGGCGATGCCGCCGGCTTCGTATTTCTGGCCGACCATGAAACCGGTGATGTTCTGCAGGAACAGCAGCGGGATGCCGCGTTGGCAAGCCAGTTCGATAAAGTGCGCGCCTTTCTGCGCGGCTTCGGCGAACAGGATGCCGTTGTTGGCGAGGATCGCGATCGGATAGCCGTGCAGGTGGGCGAAGCCGCACACCAGGGTGGTGCCGAACAGCGCCTTGAACTCATCGAAGACCGAACCGTCCACCAGCCGCGCGATCACTTCGCGCACGTCGAAGGGCTGCTTGGCGTCCGCTGGAATCACCCCATACAGCTCGTCGCTGGCATACAGCGGAGCGATGGGCGCGCGTTGCTGCAGCTCGCCCTGTTTGCGCCAGTTGAGGTTGGCCACGCTGCGCCGGGCCAGGGCCAGGGCGTGCTCGTCGCTGTCGGCGTAATGGTCGGCGACCCCGGAAATCTTGCAGTGCACATCGGCACCGCCGAGGTCTTCGGCGCTGACCACTTCGCCGGTGGCGGCTTTCACCAGCGGCGGGCCGGCGAGGAAGATGGTGGCTTGCTCGCGGACCATGATCGCTTCGTCGGCCATGGCCGGCACATAGGCGCCACCGGCGGTGCAGGAGCCCATGACCACGGCGATCTGCGGGATGCCCTGGGCGCTCATGTTGGCCTGGTTGAAGAAGATTCGCCCGAAGTGCTCGCGGTCGGGGAACACCTCGTCCTGGCGCGGCAGGTTGGCGCCGCCGGAGTCCACCAGGTAGATGCACGGCAGGCGGTTCTGCTGGGCGATGGTCTGGGCGCGCAGGTGTTTTTTCACCGTCAGCGGGTAATAGGAGCCGCCTTTCACCGTGGCGTCGTTGGCCACGATCATGCATTCGACGCCTTCCACCCGACCGATACCGGCAATCACCCCGGCGGCCGGCACGTCCTCCCCATACACCTCATACGCCGCCAACTGGCTGACCTCGAGGAAGGGCGAGCCCGGGTCGAGCAGGCGGTTGATGCGCTCGCGGGGCAGCAGCTTGCCACGGGAAGTGTGCCGTTCCTGGGCCTTGGCGCCACCGCCTTGCTGGACCTGGGCGAGCAGAGTGTGCAAGGCGTCGACCTGTTCAAGCATCGCTGCGCTGTTGGCAACGAACTCCGCCGAGCGCGGGTTGAGCTGGGTATGCAGGATAGCCATGGACAGCTCCGTTAGCGGGTTTCGTTGAACAGTTCGCGGCCGATCAGCATGCGGCGGATTTCGCTGGTGCCGGCGCCGATTTCATACAGCTTGGCGTCGCGCAGCAGGCGGCCGGCGGGGAATTCGTTGATGTAGCCGTTGCCACCGAGGATCTGGATTGCGTCCAGGGCCATCTGGGTGGCGCGTTCGGCGCTGTAGAGGATCACCCCGGCGGCGTCCTTGCGGGTGGTTTCGCCGCGCTCGCAGGCCTGGGCCACGGCATACAGGTAGGCGCGGCTGGCGTTGAGCTGGCTGCAACTCGCCGTTGCCGTAGTTCAATCGCTCGACGCCGCCGATCACGAACGGCATGGC
>NZ_JBNNVU010000157.1:0-6707 GCF_050280705.1 Pseudomonas sp. NPDC089530
GGAATCACGAACTCGCCCACCACCGGGATGAACACCAGCATGCAGCCGGCGATGATGCCGTTCTTCGACAGCGGCACGGTGATTTTCCAGAAGCTGTTGAAGTGGCTCGACCCCAGGTCGGACGCGGCTTCCAGCAGGCTCGTGTCGTGCTTGACCAGGTTGGCGTACAGCGGCAGGACCATGAACGGCAGGTAGGAATAGACCACGCCGATATAGACCGCCAGGTTGGTGTTGAGGATCTGCAGCGGCTCGTCGATCCAGCCCATGCTCATCAGGAAGCCGTTGAGCAGGCCGTTGTTGCTGAGGATGCCCATCCAGGCGTAGACGCGGATCAGGATCGCGGTCCAGGTCGGCATCATGATCAGCAGCACCAGCACGGTCTGCATCTCTTTGCGGGCGCTGGCGATGGCATAGGCCATCGGGTAGCCGATCAACAGGCACAGCAGCGTGCTGAAGAAGGCCATCTTCAGCGAGCCCAGGTAGGCGGCGATGTACAACTCGTCGTCGCCGAGCATCGCGTAGTTGCCCAGGTTGAGCAGCACCTGCAGCTTCTGGTCGATGAAACTGTAGATCTCGGTGTACGGCGGAATGGCCACGTCCGCTTCGGCGAAGCTGATCTTCAGGACGATGAAGAACGGCAGCATGAAGAACAGGAACAGCCAGAGGAACGGGACCCCGATGACCAACTGACGGCCACCGGGCGTTATCCGGTCGAGGCGGCGCTTGAGCTTTCGCATGTTCATGAGCGCAGTACCACGCCGCTGTCGTCTTCCCACCAGACGTAGACCTGGTCGCCCCAGGTCGGCCGTGCGCCGCGACGTTCGGCGTTGGCCACGAACGACTGCACCAGCTTGCCGCTCGGCAGTTCGACGTAGAACACCGAGTGTCCGCCCAGGTAGGCGATGTCATGCACCTTGCCGCTCGACCAGTTGTATTCGCAGGTCGGCATGTCCGGGGTCACCAGCAGTTTTTCCGGGCGGATGGCGTAGGTCACCGACTTGTCCTGCACCGAGGTGCTGATGCCGTGGCCCACGTAGATGTTGCGGTCCAGGTCCTTGCAGGTGATGGTCGCGTGACCTTCGGCGTCGTCGATCACTTCACCCTCGAAGATGTTGACGTTGCCGATGAACTCGCAGACCAGGCGGCTCACCGGAGTTTCGTAGATATCGATCGGGCTGCCGATCTGGGCGATCCAGCCCAGGTGCATGATGGCGATGCGCTCGGCCATGGTCATGGCCTCTTCCTGGTCGTGGGTCACCATCACGCAGGTCACGCCGACACGCTCGATGATCTCCACCAGCTCCAGCTGCATCTGCGAGCGCAGCTTCTTGTCCAGGGCGCCCATGGGCTCGTCGAGCAGCAGCAGTTTCGGGCGCTTGGCCAGGGAACGGGCCAGGGCCACGCGCTGACGCTGGCCGCCGGACAGCTGGTGCGGCTTGCGCTTGGCGTACTGGCTCATCTGTACCAGCTTGAGCATCTCGGTCACGCGGGCATCGATCTCGGCCTTGGGAATCTTGTCCTGCTGCAGGCCGAAGGCGATGTTCTGCGCCACGGTCATGTGCGGGAACAATGCGTAGGACTGGAACATCATGTTGATCGGCCGCTCGTAGGGCGGCATGTCGGTGATGTCCACACCGTCCAGGTAGATACGCCCCTCCGTGGGCCGTTCGAAGCCTGCCAGCATGCGCAGCAGGGTGGATTTGCCCGAACCCGAGCCGCCGAGCAGGGCGAAGATCTCGCCTTTCTTGATTTCCAGGGACACGTCGTCCACGGCAATCGTCTCGTCGAACTTCTTCGTGACCCGGTCGATCTTGACCAGCACCTGCTTCGGTGTCTGGTCGCCCTCGAGGGCTTTCTTGTAGGCGCCGGAGGCAACTGCCATTTACGAAACTCCCAAAAAAAAAGAGTGCAGTTCGCCCAAGGCGGGCGAACCCAGGATAGTTTGAGCGATTGACGCTATTTGCCCGACTTGACCTTGGTCCAGCTGCGGGTCATGAGTCGTTGGATCTTGGGCGGCAACTCCGAGTTGACGTAAAGCTTGTCGACAATCTCCTGCGGTGGATAAACCGCTGCGTCCTGGCGCACCGATTGCTCCATCAGTTCGCCCGCCTTGGGGTTCGGGTTGGCGTAGCCGACGTGGTCGCTGACCTGGGCGATCACCTCAGGCTTGAGCAGGTAATTGATGAAGGCATGGGCTTGCTTGACGTTACCGGCGTCCTTGGGAATGGCCAGCATGTCGAACCAGAGGTTGCCGCCCTCCTTGGGAATCACATAGGCGATCTCGATGCCCTTGCCGGCTTCGGCGGCGCGGGCCTTGGCCTGGAACACGTCGCCGGAGAAGCCCGCGGCCACGCAGATCTCGCCATTGGCCAGATCGGAGATGTATTTCGAGGAGTTGAAGTAGGTCACGTAGGGCCGCACCGCCATCAGCTTGGCTTCGGCCTTCTTGTAGTCTTCGGGGTCCTGGCTGTTGGGGTCCAGGCCCATGTAGTTGAGCACCGCCGGGAGCATTTCATCGGCGGAATCGAGGAAGGCGACGCCACAGCTCGACAGTTTCTTGATGTTTTCCGGCTCGAACAGCATGGCCCAGGAGTCGATCTTGTCCACGCCCAGCACGGCCTTGATCTTCTCGGCGTTGTAGCCGATGCCGTTGGTGCCCCACAGGTAAGGCACAGCGTACTGGTTGCCCGGGTCGTTCTTTTCCAGGCGCTTGAGCAGCACCGGGTCGAGGTTGGCATAGTTGGGCAACTGCGCCTTGTCGAGCTTCTGGAACGCCCCGGCCTTGATCTGCTTGCCCAGGAAGTGGTTGGACGGCACGACCACGTCATAACCGGTACGACCGGCGAGCAACTTGCCTTCCAGGGTTTCGTTGGAGTCGAACACGTCATACACCGGCTTGATCGCCGTGGCTTTCTCGAAGTCCGCCAATGTGCTCTGACCGATATAGTCGGACCAGTTATAAATATGCACGGTCGGCGCGGCATAGACGCTGACGGCCAGCGTCAGTCCGGCACCTACCAGCATGGCTTTGCGAAATAAAGAAATAGGCAAGTGGAGGTCCTCTCAATAATTGGGCCTGAAGTTGCCCGCGTTACCTGACAGCCAACGACTGCCCAGCAACAAAACCGGCGCGCAACTTACCCTCGATAAACCGATCCAGCAAAACTTTCTGTCATTTAATGACTGCAAAACGCTGTAGCCGCTGCCGCGGGGCGGTGCTCGACACTGCTGCCTCGAACAGTGTCGGCCGCCTTCGAGGCCATTACGGCCCCGTCAGCGGCTACAGGTCAGGCCTTACTTACCGGATTTGATCTTGGTCCAGCTGCGGGTCAGCTCACGCTGGGTAGCGGCCGGCAGATCGGCGATCGCATACAGCTTGGCCTGCACGTCCGCTGGCGGGTAGATGCCTGGATCGCTGGTGATGTCCTTGTCTACCAGCGCCGTTGCGGCGGCGTTGCCGTTCGGGAAACGCACGGCGTTGGTGATACTGGCCATGACTTCAGGCTTCTGCAGGAAGGTCATGAACTTGTAGGCGCCCTCGACGTTTTCGGCATCCTTCGGAATGGCGACCATGTCGAAGAAGCTGCCGGCGCCTTCTTTCGGAATGGCGTAGCTGACTTTCACCTTGTCGCCGGCTTCGGCGGCACGGGACTTGGCCTGCTGCACGTCACCCGAATAGCCGACCGCTACGCAGATGTTGCCGTTGGCCAGGTCCGAAATGTACTTGGAGGAGTGGAAGTAGGTAATCGAAGGACGGATCTTGAGGTACAGCTCTTCGGCCTTCTTGATGTCGTCTTTCTTCTGGCTGTCGGTCGGCAGGCCCAGGTAATGCAGCGCGACCGGAATCATTTCGGTTGGCGAGTCGAGGAAGCTCACGCCGCAGCCCTTGAGCTTGGCGATGTTCTCGGGCTTGAGCAGGGTATCCCAGGAATCGATCTTGTCGACGCCCAGCGCAGCCTTGACCTTCTCGGGGTTGTAACCGATGCCGATGGAGCCCCACATGTACGGGAACGCGTGCTTGTTGCCCGGGTCGCTGACCGAAACCGCCTTGAGCAGTTCCTGGTTCAGGTTTTTCCAGTTGGGCAACTTGGAGGTGTCCAGCTCCTGATAAACGCCGGCCTTGATCTGCTTGGCCAGGAAGTTGTTCGAGGGTACGACGATGTCGTAGCCGGACTTGCCTGCCAGCAGTTTGGCTTCCAGGGTTTCGTTACTGTCGAAAACGTCGTAGACCACCTTGATCCCGGACTCTTTCTCGAAGTTCGCGATGGTGTCCGGGGCGATGTAGTCGGACCAGTTGTAAACGTGCAGCACCTTGTCGTCCGCCTGGGCTGCTGCCGCCATCGCACCCATCAGGGACATGGCGAGTAGGGTCTTGCCAGTTTTCTTCATACCTAATGCCTTCATGCGTAGTGCTCCAATTATTCTTTTTAACCTTACGTTCAGCGGCCGATTGCCGGGCAACTAAAAACAGGCGGTAGTCTGGCAAGTTACAAGGCGGGCTTTCAACAAAAGCCCCATCCTTTATGACCGCCCCGAGCGAAAGTACTTGGGGGTACTCCCGCTCAGAGCCTAGCACTTAGCCCTGCAACGCACTCAGGGTCAGGTCCAGGCACTTGCGCGCCTTGGCCACCAGCTCATCGATCTCCTCCTTGGTGATCACCAGGGGCGGCGCGATGATCATGGTATCGCCCACCGCGCGCATGATCAGGCCGTTGTCGAAGCAGAACTGCCGGCAGATCATGCCCACGCCCTTGCCGACATGCCGCGCACGGGTGGCCTTGTCCCGGACCAGCTCGATGGCGCCCAACAGGCCGACTCCGCGAACCTCGCCCACCAACGGGTGATCGTTCAGTTCCCGCAGGCGTTTCTGCAAATAAGGTGCCGTTTCTGCCTTGACGCGCTCGATAATTTTCTCGTCGCGCAGGATGCGCAGGTTTTCCAGGGCCACGGCGGCGGCCACCGGGTGCCCGGAATAGGTAAAACCGTGGTTGAAGTCGCCGCCCTCGTTGAGCACCGCCACCACTTCGTCGCGCACCACCAGGCCACCCATGGGGATGTAGCCGGACGTCAGGCCCTTGGCGATGGTCATCATGTCCGGCTTGAGGCCGTAGAAATCGCTACCGAACCACTCACCGGTCCGCCCGAACCCGCAGATCACCTCGTCGGCGACGAACAGGATGTCGTACTTGGCAAGGATCTCCTTGATCCGCGGCCAGTAGCTGTCCGGCGGCACGATCACCCCGCCCGCGCCCTGGATCGGCTCGGCGATGAAGGCCCCGACATTGTCGACGCCGACTTCGAGAATCTTCTCTTCCAGCTGGTTGGCCGCCCAGATCCCGAATTCGTCCGGGGTCATGTCGCCCCCCTCGCCGAACCAGTAAGGCTGTGGAATATGCACGATGCCCGGGATCGGCAGGTCGCCCTGTTCGTGCATATACGTCATGCCGCCTAGGCTCGCGCCGGCCACGGTGGAGCCGTGGTAGCCATTGACGCGGCTGATGATGGTTTTCTTCTGCGGCTGGCCCTTGATCGCCCAGTAGTGGCGAACCATGCGCAGCATGGTGTCGTTGCCTTCGGAGCCGGAACCGGTGAAGAACACATGGTTCATGCCCTGGGGGGCAACGTCGGAGATGGCCTTGGCCAGTTCCAATGCCGGCGGGTGGGCGGTCTGGAAGAACAGGTTGTAGTACGGCAGCTCGCGCATCTGCTTGCTGGCGGCCTCGACCAGTTCCTCGCGACCGTAGCCGACGGCCACGCACCACAGCCCGGCCATGCCGTCGAGGATCTTGTTGCCCTCGCTGTCCCAGAGATACACGCCCTCGGCGTTGGTGATAATGCGCGGGCCCTTCTCCTTCAGCTGCTTGAAGTCGCTGAACGGTGCCAGGTGGTGCTCGCTGCTGAGGGTTTGCCACTCACGGGTTTGCGGGTTGTTGCTGGTCATTGGAACTCTCCTAGTTTTCCGGTGAAGGCGCCGCCGGTGAGCGCGGCGCCCCGCGCATCAGACGGCGAAGAGCAGGAACTCCCGCTCCCATGAACTGATCACGCGCTTGAAGTTTTCATGCTCGGCCCGCTTGACCGCGACGTAGCCAGTGATGAATTTCTTGCCCAGGTACTTCTCGATGGTCTTGCTGTTTTCCATGCGTTCCAGGGCGTCTTCGATGGTCAGCGGCAGGCGCAGGTTGCGCCGCTCGTAACCGCGACCGACCACCGGGGCGCTCGGATTGTGGCCTTCGACCATGCCGATGAAGCCGCACAGCAGGCTGGCGGCGATGGCCAGGTAAGGGTTGGCGTCGGCGCCCGGCAGGCGGTTTTCCACCCGACGGTTCTGCGGCCCGGCATCCGGCACGCGCAGGCCCACAGTGCGGTTCTCTTCGCCCCACTCCACGTTCACCGGCGCCGAGGTGTCCGGCAGGAAGCGGCGGAACGAGTTGACGTTGGGGGCGAACAGCGGCAGCAGCTCGGGAATGAACTTCTGCAGGCCGCCGATGTGGTTGAGGAACAGCTGGCTCATGGTCCCGTCTTCATTGGAGAAGACGTTCTTGCCAGTCTCGATGTCGATGATGCTCTGGTGCAGGTGCATGGCGCTGCCCGGCTCGCCGGTCATCGGCTTGGCTGAACTACCGCTGCGCGTAACACTGAAAGCGAATGGTGGGTGATGACGGGATCGAACCGCCGACCCTCTGCTTGTAAGGCAGATGCTCTCCCGG
>NZ_JBNNVU010000158.1:0-6569 GCF_050280705.1 Pseudomonas sp. NPDC089530
ACTGGAACGGCGGCGGCATGCACACCAGCAACGACTACGGCTTCGGCGCAGGAAATCTCCGGTAAAGACGCCGATGCCGCTCTGGGCAAAGCCTTCATCACCGTGAACAAGAACTCCGTGCCAAACGACCCACGCTCCCCGTTCGTCACCTCCGGCCTGCGCTTCGGTACTCCGGCCGTGACCACTCGCGGCTTCAAGGAAGCCGAGTGCAAGGAACTGGCTGGCTGGATCTGCGACATCCTGGCTGACCTGAACAACGAAGCGGTGATCGACGCCGTTCGCGAGAAAGTCAAAGCCATCTGCAAGAAGCTGCCGGTATACGGCGCTTAATCAGCAGACCGCTGCATGAAAAGCCCGGCCATTGCGCCGGGCTTTTTTTCGCCTGCGAATTGCCTGGTCCGGCCCTTGTAGCCGCTGCCGCAGGCTGCGACAAGGCCGAAGGCCTTCCTGCGATCTTCAGAGTGTCGCGGCCGTGCCGGCCGATCGCAGCCTTCGGCAGCGGCTACAGGACCAGCACCACTGGTCAGACCGGTCATGCCAATTTTCGGATTTCCCCTTGTATTCCCGGGAAAACCGGGCCTAGACTGCGCCTGCACTGGACATACCGGTAAGACCACAATAATTAAGTCCCGAATCCGCGGCGCGCAGCGCACGGCAGCCAGGACACCGACCAGGATTCCCCTCATGCTCAGATGGTGCTCGCGTTCGATTTTCCTCCAGGTAGTCCTCGGACTGATGCTCGGCATCGTGTGCGGACTGACACTCCCCGAATACTCCTCGCAACTCAAGCCACTGGGCGATGCCTTTATCAAGCTGATCAAGATGCTGATCGGCCTGATCGTCTTCTGTGTGGTGGTCAGTGGCATCTCCGGCGCGGGTGACCTGAAAAAGGTCGGGCGCATCGGGCTCAAATCCGTCATCTACTTCGAAGTCCTGACCACCATCGCCCTGGTGATCGGCCTGGTCTTCGCCTTCACCACCGGCATCGGCAGCGGCGCCAATATCCATCTGGAGCAACTGTCCAGCGCCGACATGGGCGACATCGCCCAGCGCGGCCAGCACATGCGCGGCACCTCCGAGTTCTTGATGGGGCTGATCCCCAACTCGGTGCTCGGCGCCTTCGCCGAA
Source organism: Pseudomonas sp. NPDC089530 (assembly GCF_050280705.1). Lineage (NCBI taxonomy): Bacteria > Pseudomonadati > Pseudomonadota > Gammaproteobacteria > Pseudomonadales > Pseudomonadaceae > Pseudomonas > Pseudomonas sp. NPDC089530. Next base: position 1,129 of record NZ_JBNNVU010000158.1, read on the forward strand.
AACAATATCCTGCAGGTACTGCTGTTCTCCGTGCTGTTCGGCAGCGCGCTGAACCTGGTGGGCGAAGCCGCGTCCGGCATCTCGCGGCTGATCAACGAACTCAGCCACATCATCTTCCGCATCATGGGCATGATCGTGCGCCTGGCGCCGATCGGCGTGTTCGGCGCCATCGCCTTCACCACCAGCAAGTACGGCCTGGACTCGCTGCAGCACCTGGGCAGCCTGGTGGGCCTGTTCTACCTGACCTGCTTCGCCTTCGTGGCGATCATCCTCGGGGTGGTGATGCGCTGTTCCGGCCTGCGCATGCTGCCGTTTCTCAAGTACCTGCGCGAAGAACTGCTGATCGTCCTCGGCACCGCCTCCTCCGACGCCGTACTGCCACAGATCATGCGCAAACTGGAGCACCTGGGCATCGGCAGTTCCACGGTCGGCCTGGTCATTCCGACAGGGTATTCGTTCAACCTCGACGGTTTCTCGATCTACCTGACCCTGGCCATCGTGTTCATCGCCAACGCCACCGGCACGCCGCTGTCGATGTCCGACCTGCTGACCATCCTGCTGGTGTCGCTGATCACCTCCAAGGGCGCCCACGGGATTCCCGGTTCCGCGCTGGTGATCCTGGCGGCCACCCTGACGGCGATTCCGGCCATCCCAGTGGTGGGCCTGGTGCTGGTGCTGGCGGTGGACTGGTTCATGGGCATCGGCCGGGCGCTGACCAACCTGATCGGCAACTGCGTCGCCACCGTGGCCATTGCCCGCTGGGAAAGAGACATCGATATCCAACGGGCCAACAAAGTCCTGAGCGGCCAGCAGGGCTATAACTTCCAGCCGCGCAAGCCGATACCCGGCGCGCAGCAACAGGAGTTCTGAAGCATGCCTTGTGCCTGTCGCCGTCAGGCACAACAATCAGCGCCTGCCATGGGCCTCATCCGCTATCTCCCAGGGAGTGAACAGTGATCACCTCGTCAACGGTTGTAAATTCAGTGGTAGAAAAGCTGCGGGCGGCCTTGGCCCGTGGCCAATGGCGCTCCGGCGACATGCTGCCGGGGCAACGTGAATTGGCCGAGCAACTGGGCATCAGCCGTCCGAGCCTGCGGGAAGCGGTAACTGTTCTGGAGACCCTGGGCCTGGTGCGCTCCATGCCCGGCAAGGGCGTGCTGGTGCTGGAGGCCAGCCTCAACGAACAACCGGCCAGCGACAGCGGCGTGGCGGGCGCCAGCCTCGAGGACGTGCTGCAACTGCGCTACACCCTCGAGCCGTTCATCGTCGGTCTGGTGGCGCAATCCATCAGCAGCAAGGAAGTGGGCCAGCTGCGACTGACCCTGATGGACATGCGCGAAGCCCTGGAAGCCAATGACAGCGAAGCCGGGATGAACGCCTACATCGCCTTCCATGAAGAGCTGTTCACCCTGACGTCCAACCCGATCTTCCAGAACGTGGTGCAACAGACCAGCAACGCCCTCAAGCAGAGCGCGGACATCCTGCGCAACTCGCCGGAGCACCTGGCCGAACGCCTGGAAGAAAACGAAGCGGTGGTCCGGGCGATCCGCAACAAGAACAGCGCGCTGGCCAGTGCCGAAATGCGTCGGCACATTCTCAAGGAAGGCCAGCGCATGGGCATCGAGCTGAACATCCCGGACGACCATCTGGGCAACTGAGCCTCACCCACACCTTCGTATCGGTAACCGGACTGGAGACAGGCCATGGCCAGCTACGCCTTGAACAAACTTGCATTCCCCCTCTCCGGCGCCCTGCCACGGCGCCGCACAGGCGAGAAAAAACTGCTGGTCGACGATGTCTACCCGCAGATCTTCGATGCCATTCTCGAACAGCGCATCGCCCCCGCCAGCCGCTTCACCGAGGACAGCCTCGGCGAGGTGTTCGGGGTCAGTCGCAGCATCATTCGCCAGGTTCTGGCGCGCTTGTCTCACCAGCAGGTGATTATCCTGCGGCCCAACCACCGGCCCCAGGTGGCGGCCCCGGACCATGAGCAGACGCGGCAGATCCTGCACGCCCGACGCCTGACGGAGGTCACCCTGGTCCGGCTCGCCTGCCAGCAACCGGCGCCGCGCGACCTGAAGCGCCTGCGGGAATCGATCGCCGCTGAACGCGATTGCATCGAGCGCGGTCTGCGCGGCCCGGCGATCCGCCTGTCCGGCGAGTTCCACCTGCAATTGGCGGAAGTGGCTGGCAACGCACCGCTGGCGCATTTCCTCGGCAGCCTGGTGCCGCTAACGTCCCTGGCGATTGCCCACCACGAAACCCGCGCGTGCAGCCACTGCGCCTGGCAGGAACACGCGGCGATTGTCGATGCCATCGAAGACGCGGATGCCAAGACCGCGGTCGGCTTGATGACCGGGCATCTGGATCATCTGGAGCAAAGGTTGCTCAAGGCCAGTGCGGGGTCGAAGTAACCAGACACTGAGGCTCGCTCCTACAGGTTTCAGGAGCGAGCCTGCTGGCGATAACGCCGGGACAGACGGTCAGGAACCTACTGCCCTGCCATCCGCACGAACCCTGCGCGGATCTTCTCTTCCGGCAGATCGTCGGCAATGAACACGATCACGCTCTCCCGCGCTTCGCCTTCGGCCCATTCGGTGTCCCAGTCGAAACCGTACAACTTGAGCACCCCCTGGAACACCAGGCGCCGCGGCTCATCGGCGATGTTCAGCACGCCTTTGTAGCGCAGCAGTTGCTTGCCGTGTTCTTCCAGCAGTTCGTTCATGAACTCGCTGAGCCTGTCGATATCCAGCGGCGCGTCGGTGCGCAGCACCAGGCTGGAAATGCGATCGACGGAAGGCGCCTTGCTCACCGGACGCAGGCTGACCCCGCCGCCCAGGTCGGCATTCAGGTTGAAGCCCCGCACATCCAGCAACTCGGCCAGGTCGATCCGGCCGTGTTCGACCACCCGGATCGGCGCGCGGCGGTTGATGCGGGTCAGGCGCTCGCTCAGCGCGCTGAAGGTCGGCTCGTCCACCAGGTCGCGCTTGCTCACCAGCAGGCGGTCGGCAAAACCGATCTGCGCCTGGGCGATGGTCTGGGTCAGGTGGTGCTCGGCGTGCTTGGCGTCCACCAGGGTGATGATGCCGTCGAGGAGGTAACGCTCGCGCAGCTCTTCGTCGATGAAGAAGGTCTGGGCCACAGGCGCGGGGTCGGCCAGCCCGGTGCATTCGATCACCAGCCGGTCGAAGGCGATTTCACCGCTGTCCAGCTGCTCGAGCAGCAGGTACAGGGCCTTGGTCAGGTCGGTGTGGATGGTGCAGCAGACGCAGCCATTGGACAGCGTCATCACTTGCACCGGCTCATCGCCCAGCAACTGGGTGTCGATACCGGCATCGCTGAATTCGTTTTCGATCACGGCGATTTTCAGGCCGTGCTCGGCCTTGAGCAGGTGGCGCAGCAAGGTGGTCTTGCCGGCGCCAAGAAAACCGCTGAGGACAGTGACGGGGATTGGGACTAGCAAAACGAAATCTCCCAGGGGCAGAAAGGACTGTAGGAGCCCGGCTGGCCGGGCTCCTACAGTAGGGTGTTGCTCAATGGTCTTGCTTCAACAGCATTTCGGCCCGGACTTGCCGCCGTACCGAGCCTCCTGGCGCTCCCGAAAGAACGCCTCGTAGCTCATCACCGGCTGGTCCGGGTGCTTGGCCTGCATATGCTCGACGTAGGTGTCGTAGTCGGGCATGCCGACCATCAGGCGCGCGGCCTGACCGAGGTATTTACCGAGGCGACTCAGGTCATTGAACATGGTTGCAGTCCTCGTTACGCATCCGGCAGGGCATGGAATGGCGCTTCTTTATCCGTGCGTTCCTTGTTGCCCCAGGCGGCGATGCCCACCTTGAGCGCATAGAACAGGATGCTGAACACCACCAGCAGGAACAGCGCCGTCAGCGTGGCGTTGGTGTAGGCGTTGAAGATCACGTGCTGCATCTGCTCGATGCTCTTGGCCGGGGCCAGCACCTGGCCAGCGGCCAGGGCGTCGCTGTACTTCTTGGCCAGGGCCAGGAAACCCACCGCCGGGCTCGGGTCGAACAGCTTGATCAGGCCCGCGGTGGTGGTGCAGATCAGCAGCCAGGCCGCCGGCAGCAGGGTCACCCAGATGTAGCGCTGGCGCTTCATCTTGATCAGCACCACGGTGCCCAGCATCAGCGCGATCCCGGCCAGCATCTGGTTGGAGATGCCGAACAGCGGCCACAGGGTGTTGATGCCACCCAGCGGGTCGATCACGCCCTGGTACAGCAGGTAACCCCAGAGGGCCACGCAGCCGGCGGTGGCGATCAGGTTGGCGGTCCAGGACTCGGTGCGTTTCAGCGCCGGCACGAAGGAACCCAGCAGGTCCTGCAGCATAAAGCGCCCGGCCCGGGTACCGGCGTCCACCGCGGTGAGGATGAACAGCGCCTCGAACAAAATGGCGAAGTGGTACCAGAAGGCCATGGTGTTTTCGCCCGGCAGAACGTGGTGCAGGATCTGCGCGATGCCCACCGCCAGGGTCGGCGCGCCGCCGGCCCGGGCGAGGATGGTGGTTTCGCCGATGTCCTTGGCCACCGCTTGCAGTTGATCCGGGCTGATGACGAAGCCCCAGCTGCTGACGGTCTGCGCCACGGCCACGACGTCGCCGCCGACGATGGCCGCCGGGCTGTTCATGGCGAAGTACACGCCCGGCTCGATCACCGAGGCGGCGACCATCGCCATGATGGCCACGAAGGACTCCATCAGCATGCCGCCGTAACCGATGTAGCGGGCGTTGGTTTCGTTATCCAGCAGCTTCGGCGTGGTCCCGGACGAGATCAGCGCATGGAAGCCGGACACCGCGCCGCAGGCGATGGTGATGAACAGGAACGGGAACAGGCCGCCCTTCCACACCGGGCCGGTGCCGTCGGTGAACTGGGTCAGGGCCGGCATTTTCAGCTCGGGCATGGTGATCAGGATGCCGATCGCCAGGGCGATGATGGTGCCGATCTTGAGGAAGGTCGACAGGTAGTCCCGCGGCGCCAGGATCAGCCACACCGGCAGTACCGCGGCGACGAAACCGTAGCCGATCAGCATCCAGGTGATCTGCACGCCGGTGAAGGTGAAGGCCTTGGCCCACACCGGATCGGCGGCGATCTGCCCGCCGAGCCAGATCGAGCCCAGCAGCAGGAGCACGCCGACCAGGGAGATCTCGCCGATGCGGCCCGGGCGGATGTAGCGCATGTACACGCCCATGAACATGGCGATGGGGATGGTCGCCATCACCGTGAAGATGCCCCACGGGCTCTCGGCCAGGGCCTTGACCACGATCAGCGCCAGCACCGCGAGGATGATGATCATGATCAGGAAGCAGCCGAACAGGGCGATGGTCCCGGGGATGCGGCCCATTTCCTCACGGACCATGTCGCCCAGGGAGCGGCCGTTGCGCCGGGTGGAGAGGAACAGGACCATGAAGTCCTGCACCGCGCCGGCCA
>NZ_JBNNVU010000159.1:0-6488 GCF_050280705.1 Pseudomonas sp. NPDC089530
GATCGGCGAAGGGTATGGAGAGAGACTGGAAACGAGAGTCGGCATGGGCGGCTAGCTTAGCGGATGTAAGCTGCCGCGCCCACCCGCAAGGTCAGGCCTTGGCGACCGCCGGGGTCGACTTGCTGCGCGGCCTCAGCTGCGCCGTGGCCATGGCATCGTCGGTGACGCCGGTTTCGGCGCGCATGCCGGCCGCGAGGAACGGCACCATCAAGCGCATCACCTGCTCGATCGAGGTGTTGACCCCGAAATCGGTCTCGGCGATCGCCCGCAGCGCCTTGATTCCCGACATGCTGAACGCTGCCGCTCCCAGCATGAAGTGCACACGCCAGAACAGTTCGATCGGAGGAATACGCGGCGCGGCTTCGTTGACCAGCAGCATGTAGCGGCGGAACACCTTGCCGTACATGTCTTCCAGATAACGCCGCAGGTGCCCCTGGCTCTGGCTGAAGGCCAGGCCCAGAAGGCGCATGAAAATGGACAGGTCGTTGCCGCTGCGAGGCTGGACCACCAAGGCCTGCTCGACGAGGATTTCCAGCAGCTCTTCGAGGCTCGGCTTGCTGTCCGGCTTGGCCGAACGCCGCTCCAGCTCACGGTCGAGGCTGACGCAGAACGGCCCGAGGAAGCGCGAGAACACTGCCTGGATCAGCGCCTTTTTGGAACCGAAATGATAGTTCACCGCCGCCAGGTTGACCCCGGCCTTGCTGGTGATCAGCCGCAATGAGGTTTCGGCAAAACCTTTTTCCGCGAACAGCTGCTCGGCAGCATCGAGAATGCGTTCAACGGTTTCCGACTGGGCCATGGCTACTCCGCCTGACAAACACTTGTTTGAAACATACGTTTCAGCCCATGCCTTGTCAAGCCTACCTGTCCGTTTTGCGGCCGGTCAGTCAGTTATTTAACCATACCTGCCGCTTCCTGTAGCCAGCCGCGCGACGCCAGGCATGCATGTCAACCGCCCGACCGTCCAGCGGTGATTGGCAAAAGGAGGATTGCCAAGCAGCTTTCACTGTATATAATTCCAGTCACTGTATAAAAAGACAGAGCGATCGACATGCTAAAACTGACGTCCCGCCAAGCTGAGATTCTGGCTTTTATCAAACGCTGCCTCGAAGACAACGGCTACCCGCCCACCCGCGCGGAAATCGCCCAGGAACTGGGCTTCAAGTCGCCCAACGCCGCCGAGGAACACCTCAAGGCGCTGGCCCGCAAAGGCGCGATCGAAATGACTCCGGGCGCTTCCCGCGGCATTCGTATCCCTGGGTTCGAAGCCAAGCCCGACGACTCCAGCCTGCCCATCATCGGCCGCGTTGCCGCCGGTGCGCCGATTCTTGCTGAACAGCACATCGAAGAGTCCTGCAATATCAACCCGGCCTTCTTCCATCCCCGCGCGGACTACCTGCTACGGGTCCATGGCATGAGCATGAAGGACATCGGCATCTTCGATGGTGACCTGCTGGCCGTGCACACCACTCGCGAAGCCCGCAACGGCCAGGTCGTCGTCGCTCGCATTGGCGATGAGGTCACCGTGAAACGCTTCAAGCGCGAAGGCAGCAAAGTCTGGCTGATTGCCGAAAACCCCGAGTTTGCGCCTATCGAAGTCAACCTGAAAGATCAGGACCTGGTGATCGAAGGCTTGAGTGTCGGCGTCATTCGCCGCTAAAGGAGGCTCCATGCAGTTCCCCCACACCCCACAGCATGCGCAACTACCCCTGTTCGAAGCGTTCATGGCCCAACCTCTGGCACCGATCCTCAAGGAGGTCGCCGAATCGCCCTGGGGCAATCAACCGGAAGTCTTTAGCGAGCTGTCGTTGCGCGGGGCCGCCGGGAACTGCCTGAGCCTGTTGGCGCCCATTCTCCGAGAGCTGAGCCAGGACCAGGACGCACGCTGGCTGACCTTGATCGCCCCGCCAGCAAGCCTGACCCAGGCCTGGCTGCGGGATGCCGGCCTGAACCGGGAACGGATTCTGTTGCTGCACCCTCGCGGCGCCCAAAGCGCACAACAGCTGGCCTGCGAAGCGCTGCGCCTGGGACGCAGCCATACCGTTGTCAGCTGGCTCAACCCATTGAACAGCAGCGCCCGTCAACAGCTCATCGGCGCAGCCCGCATGGGCGACGCACAAAGCCTGAATATTCGTCTGGGCTGACCGACAGAAGCGCCAATGGATAGGCTTGAATGACACAAGGCTTCTCCAGGATTGAGAAGCCGAAAGGAGGCGACGAACGACAGCAATAAAACCGACAAACGGCCTCAGTGAAGAACCCGCGGCCCCTCTTCTTTCTCCAATTCGCCTTCAACCAGGCGACCCGCCATCTGCACACCCACGCTCAACATGGCCTTGGCTACTTCAACATGCTGGCCTTGCAGGAAAGCTTTGGCGTCCTCTGAAAAGTCCAGAGTGACCAGAGAACCCTCGTCCTCGGCCCTGCGCAGCTCGATACGACCGTCTGGCAATTCGACAATTTCTAGAAAGGACGTTGGCATAAAGATCTGTTCTCCACGAAAGGCCGGGATTATATCAGTCATCGCCCCGACCTCGCGCGGGCCCAAAGGGTTTTCTTTGTTTGCCCGACATTACGCGCAGGTATTTGTCACCAAAAAGCGGCTCAACATTCGTTCAGGCCATCACGGAAGCGAATCGCCAAAGCCTTGAGATTCTGTCGCCATTGCTCCAGCTCTTCCCGACTCAGCTCCGCCGGCTGCTCTTCTTCGTCGAGGTTGACCGCAACGATCAACGGCTGAGTGACATCGCCCTTGGGTTTGTGCGGCACCCGCGGTGGCTGGAACATGGCCGAATGCGCTGCCAGCAGCCTTGCCAGCCAGGTCTCCGGGTTATGGGCCAACTCCACCAACTCGGCCAGCTCAGGGATCGCGATATTTTCCAGCACTTCCCGGGTCAGCAACACTTCAGCCCGAGGCGCATTGGCCTGTGGCAGACGATAAAAGCCCGCGATTTCGTGACACAGGCCAAGCAGTGCGCCGTACAGGTGAAACAGCACCGACTCTCGCCCCGCCTGCACCAGCGCCTGGGCATTCATTGCCCCGCCCGCCTCGGCCCGCGCCAAGGCTTCCAGCGACAGGCCGGCAAAATAAATTTTCTGGTTGGTACGGGTATAGAGTTCGTGGGCCATGAAGGCAGTCTCCACAACGGATAGATAACAGCAGGCTGGCCATACAGTGTCGTGGAACACTCCAGCCAACCGCAAGCCCAAAAGAAAGGCCGCGTGCCCCAGAGGAGTCACGCGGCCTTTCAGAAGCGTTCAACGCATAGGTTAACGCTTGTCTTCGACCTTCCAGCTACCGCCGTCATAGAACGCACGCCAGCCGGTCGGCTTGCCGTCGACTTCGGTCTGCACGTACTGCTCCTTGGTCTTGCGGCTGTAGCGGATCACTGCCGGGCGACCTTCCGGGTCCTTCTTCGGCGCTTCGCAGAGGAAGTGATACTTCGGATCGATCTCGTCCTTGTGCGGGATGAGCTCGATCACCAGCGGCGCGCGGGTTTCACGGTTTTTCGGGAACTGGCTAGCAGCCAGGAACAGGCCCGAAGCGCCGTCACGCAGGATATAGGTGTCGTTGACCTTCTCGCATTTCAGCTCGGGCATCTTCACCGGATCCATCTTCGGCGGCGCCGCGTCGCCGCTCTTGAGCAGCTTGCGGGTGTTCTTGCAGGTCGAGTTGGTGCACCCGAAGAACTTGCCGAAACGACCGGTCTTGAGCTGCATCTCGCTGCCGCACTTGTCGCACTCCAGGCTCGGACCTTCGTAGCCCTTGATGCGGTAGCTGCCCTCTTCGATCTCATAACCCGCGCAATCCGGGTTATTACCGCAGATGTGCAGCTTGCGTTTCTCGTCCAGCAGGTAGGCATCCATCGCCGTGCTGCAGATCGGGCAGCGATGCTTGCCACGCAATACCAACGATTCGGATTCACCCTCGTCGTCCGCCGCGATCTCGTCGCCCGGCACCAGGTTGACCGTCGCCTTGCAGCGCTCTTTCGGCGGCAGACTGTAGCCCGAGCAACCGAGGAACACACCGGTGGATGCTGTGCGGATCTGCATCGGCCGGCCACAGGTGAGGCACGGAATATCGGTCATCACCGGCTGGTTGGCGCGCATGCCGCTTTCGCTGCCTTCGGCCACTTCAAGTTTCTTCTTGAAGTCGCCGTAGAACTCGTCGAGCACGTTTTTCCAGTCGCGCTCGCCCTGGGCCACGTCATCGAGGTGCTCTTCCATGCCGGCGGTGAAACCGTAGTCCATCAGGTTGGAGAAGCTTTCGGCCAAACGCTCGGTGACGATGTCGCCCATCTTTTCCGAATAGAAACGACGGTTGTGCAGCGCCACGTAGCCACGGTCCTGGATGGTGGAAATGATCGCCGCATAGGTCGAAGGACGACCAATGCCACGTTTTTCCATTTCCTTGACCAGGCTGGCCTCGGAATAGCGCGCCGGCGGCTTGGTGAAGTGCTGGCTCGGGTCGAGCTTGATCAGCTTCAGCACATCGCCCTGCGCCATGTCCGGCAAGACGTCGTCGTCGCCCGGCTTGCTCATCTGTGGCATGACCCGGGTGTAACCGTCGAACTTGAGGATACGGCCCTTGGCGCGCAGCTCGAAGCCACCAGCGGCGACGCTGACGGTGGTCGACAGGTATTGCGCCGGCAGCATCTGACAGGCCACGAACTGGCGCCAGATCAGCTCATAGAGGCGTTCAGCGTCACGTTCCATGCCCGACAGCTTGCTCGGATGGGTGTTCACATCGGACGGACGAATCGCTTCGTGCGCCTCCTGGGCCCCTTCCTTGCTGCTGTAGTAGTTCGGCGAGGACGGCAGGTATTTGTTGCCGAACTCTTCTTCGATGTAGGTACGCGCCATCGTCAGGGCGTCAGCCGAGAGGTTGGTCGAGTCGGTACGCATATAGGTGATGTAGCCAGCTTCATACAGACGCTGGGCCATCATCATGGTTTTCTTCACCCCGAAGCCCAGGCGGTTGCTCGCGGCCTGCTGCAGGGTGGAGGTAATGAAAGGCGCCGACGGCTTGCTGCTGGTCGGTTTGTCTTCGCGCTTGGCGATGGTATAGGTCGACGCCTTGAGCTTCTCCAGCGCCGCCATGGCCTGGGCTTCGTTCAGCGGCTTGAAGGCCTCGCCGTTTTCACGGGCCACTTCGAAGCGCACATTGGCGCCCTTGGCGGTACCGAGGCCGGCATGGACTTCCCAATACTCTTCAGGGATGAACGCGCGGATCTCGCGCTCACGCTCCACCACCAGCTTGACCGCTACCGATTGCACACGGCCGGCGGACAGGCCACGGGCGATCTTGGCCCACAGCAGCGGCGATACCATGTAACCCACCACGCGGTCGAGGAAGCGACGCGCCTGCTGGGCATTGACCCGGTCGATATCCAGCTCGCCCGGCTGGGAGAAGGCTTCCTGGATCGCCTTCTTGGTGATTTCGTTGAACACCACGCGCTTGTAACGGCTGTCGTCCCCACCAATGGCTTCCCGCAGGTGCCAGGCAATGGCTTCCCCTTCGCGGTCCAAGTCCGTTGCGAGATAGATGGTGTCAGCATCCTTGGCGAGCCGGCGCAGCTCTTCGATGACTTTTTCCTTGCCCGGGAGGATCTCGTACTTGGCTTTCCAGCCGTGTTCCGGATCGACGCCCATGCGCGAGACCAGCTGTTTGCGGGCCTTCTCTTTGGCCGACAGCGCGGGGGCTTCACCAGCCGTCTTGCCACGCTTGGCGGCAGGCTCCTTGGCGGCGCTCGCCGAACCGCTGGTGGGCAGGTCTCGGATATGGCCGATACTCGACTTCACCACGTATTGGTTGCCCAAGTACTTGTTGATGGTCTTGGCCTTAGCCGGGGATTCCACAATGACCAGCGATTTGCCCATGGATCGGAAAATTCCTGAATTCGAGAAGTGAGAGGCGGTTGGCGCCTGACGCGGCACCGCTATATATAGTGGCAACAAGGTGAGGTCAAGCGCAGGGTTCTGCGCGACCTCGGCTCAGGGCCGTGAAAAAAGACTGGCTTCGGCCTGCACCAAAGCAAAGCGTGGCACCTGCTCGCCGTCAACTTCGACCGACTCCAGGAACATGCTCAAGGGGCGCACCCAAAAGCCGTAATCGCCATACAAGGCTTGATAGAACACCACTTCTTCTTCCGTCTCGGAATGCCGCGCCACGCTGAAAACACGGTACTGCGGCCCCTTGTAATGCTGATAGAGCCCGGGTTGTAACTGCATGTTCTGGCCCTCGCGCAAAACTTTTCAAAATAAAAAATAATAAATCTTCAGAAAAACAAAAACCGGGGCACTGGGCCCCGGCTTCCATCAACGCAACGCTTAAACGCGTTCGAAGACGGTGGCGATGCCCTGGCCAAGGCCAATGCACATGGTGGACACGCCAAAGGTGTCGCGGCCTATGAACTGCTGCGCGCCGGGGCCACCCGCATCACCCTGTTCGAAGCCTCGAAAGACCACCTCGGCGGGCGCTTCCTGAC
>NZ_JBNNVU010000160.1:0-6388 GCF_050280705.1 Pseudomonas sp. NPDC089530
GCTGTACACCGGGCCGCCGCTGTCATGCATGACGCCGCAGATTTCGCGGATGCCTTCCTCGAACCCGCCGTGTGTCGAGGAAGGCAGATTTCGCGGATGCCTTCCTCGAACACGCCGTGGGTCGACGGGTAGGTGATCATCAGCGCGGCGAGGTGTTCGCGGTGCTCGATGGCCTTGGCCCGCAGGTCTTCGATATCGACGTTGCCACGGGCGTCGCAGGCGGTGACCACCACGCGCATGCCGGCCATGTTGGCGGTGGCCGGGTTGGTGCCGTGGGCGGACGACGGGATCAGGCAGATGTCGCGACGGTCTTCGCCGCGGCTCTGGTGGTAGGCACGAATCGCCAGCAGGCCGGCGTATTCGCCCTGGGAGCCGGCGTTCGGCTGCAGGGACACCGCGTCGTAGCCGGTGGCGGCGCAGAGCATGGCTTCCAGCTCGCAAGTCAGCTGCTGATAGCCGGCGCTTTGCTCGGCCGGGGCGAACGGGTGCAGCGCGCCGAATTCAGCCCAGGTGATCGGGATCATTTCGCTGGCGGCGTTGAGTTTCATGGTGCACGAGCCCAGCGGGATCATGGTGCGATCCAGGGCCAGGTCCTTGTCGGCCAGCTTGCGCAGGTAGCGCATCAGCTCGGTTTCCGAGTGATAGCGGTTGAACACCGGATGGCTGAGGATCGCCGACTGGCGCACCAGCGGTGCCGGGATACGGCTTGGCACTGCCGCCGCCAGCGCGGCGAAGTCCGGCAGGGCCTGACCTTCGGCCAGCAGGCCCCACAGGGCCTGCACATCGGCCTGGCCGGTGGTTTCGTCCAGGGACAGGCCCAGGCGTTCGGCGTCGATCACCCGCAGGTTGATGCGCTGGGCGCGCGCCTTGTCGTGCAGCGCCGCGGTGCGCGTACCGGTGTACAGGGTCAGGGTGTCGAAGAAGTGTTCCTGCTCGACCTTGATCCCCAACTTGCTCAGGCCCTGGGCCAGGATCGCGGTCAGCTGGTGGATGCGTTGGGCGATCCGGGTCAGGCCTTTGGGGCCGTGGTAGACGGCGTACATGCTGGCGATGTTGGCCAGCAGCACCTGGGCGGTGCAGATGTTACTGGTGGCTTTCTCGCGACGGATATGTTGCTCGCGGGTCTGCATGGCCAGGCGCAGCGCCGGCTTGCCGAAACGGTCCACGGAAACCCCGACCAGACGGCCCGGCATATCGCGCTTGAACGCGTCCTTGGTGGAGAAGTAGGCGGCATGCGGGCCACCGAAGCCCAGCGGAACACCGAAGCGCTGGGCGCTGCCGATGGCCACGTCGGCGCCGAATTCGCCCGGCGGGGTCAGCACGGTCAGCGCCAGCAGGTCGGCGGCGACGGCCACCAGGGCGTTGGCGGCGTGGAAGCGTTCGGTCAGTTCGCGGTAGTCGAACAGGTCGCCGTTGCTCGCCGGGTATTGCAGCAGGGCGCCGAAGAACGGGCTGACATCGCTCAGCTCGCGCTCGTCGCCGACCACCACCTCGATGCCCAGCGGCTCGGCACGGGTGCGCAGCACGTCGAGGGTTTGCGGATGGCAATGGCTGGAGGCGAAGAAGGCGTGGCTGCCCTTGTTCTTGCTCAGGCGCTTGCAGAAGGTCATGGCTTCGGCGGCGGCGGTGGCTTCGTCGAGCAGGGAAGCGTTGGCGATCGGCAGGCCGGTCAGGTCGCTGATCAGGGTCTGGAAGTTCAGCAGCGCTTCCAGGCGGCCCTGGGAAATTTCCGGCTGGTACGGGGTGTAGGCGGTGTACCAGGCCGGGTTTTCCAGGAGGTTGCGCAGGATTGGCGACGGCGTATGGCAGTTGTAGTAGCCCTGGCCGATGTAGGTCTTGAACAGCTGGTTCTTGGCGGCGATGGCCTTGATCGAGGCCAGGGCGTCGGCTTCGCTCTGCCCGGCGGGCAGGTCGAGGACGCTGGTGCCCTTGATGCTGTCGGGGATCACGCTGGCGCTCAGGGCTTCCAGGGAGTCAAAGCCCAGGCTGTTGAGCATGGCTTGTTCGTCACCCTGGCGCGGGCCGATGTGGCGCGCGATGAATTCGTTGGCGGTGCTCAGGTTCGGGGTGGTGCTCATGGCGGGCTCCTCAGGCTTCGGCGTTGGCTTTGATCAGGCGGTCGTAGGCGTCCTGATCCAGCAATTGGCCGACAGCGGCGGCGTCCGCGGGAATGAAGCGGAAGAACCAGCCTTCGCCCAGCGGGTCTTCGTTGACCAGCTCGGGGCTGGCGTCCAGGGCCGGGTTGGTTTCCACCACTTCGCCGTTCAGGGGCATGTACACGCCGCTGGCGGCTTTTACCGATTCCACGGTGGCGGCTTCGGCGCCCTTGTCGTAGGCCTGCAGCTCCGGCAATTGCACGAACACCACATCGCCCAGGGCGTTTTGCGCGAAAGCCGTGATGCCGACGGTGATGCTGCCATCGGCTTCGGTACGCAGCCATTCGTGATCTTCAGTGAAACGCAACTCGCTCATGGAAACTCCTCAAGGGGCCAGATTCGTCTGGTGGACGCGATTGAATGCTCGTGCCGGGGGCCGAGCCGAATGGCTAAGCCCTTAGCAAAAATGCGGCCAATGTTTTTTATTCGTTGTTAATCAATGAGTTAGGTGTTTTTCTGAAAACCTGGAATGCAAGGTCTGTAGCGAAATCGCTACAGCGCCAGGCCCAAGGAAAAGTTTATGAGGATCAAAGCCTTGCGCGGCGCTGATTACGACGGTGTGTAGCGATATCGTTCCACTGTAGCGCTTTCAGTACAGATGGAGGTCGCTTTTCGCCCGTTTTTGTAGGAGCCGTCTGCTTCAGGGCTTGTTGGGAATGCCGTACTTGCGCAGGCGGTGGGCGATGGCGGTGTGGGAGGTCTGCAGGCGGCTGGCGAGCTGGCGGGTCGAGGGGTAATTGACGTAGAGGCCTTCGAGCAGCGTTTTCTCGAACTCTTCGACGGCCTGTTCCAGGCTTTCGACTTCGGTGTCGTTCTGGCGCGCCACCGAGGTGCCGGCGATGTCCAGGTCGCCGATGTCCACCAGGCTGCTTTCGCAGATCGCTGCGGCGCGGAAGATCACGTTCTGCAGCTGGCGCACGTTGCCGGGCCAGCGGTTGCCCAGCAGCGCCGGGTAGGTGCCGGGCGCCAGGCGGCAGACCGGGCGCTGGATCTGCGCGCAGGCCTGCTGCATGAAGTACCGCGCCAGCAACAGGATGTCCTGGCCGCGCTCGCGCAGGGGCGGCACTTCCACATTCAGCACGTTCAGGCGATAGAACAGGTCTTCGCGAAAACTGCCTTCGGCGACCATCTTTTCCAGGTCGCGGTGGGTGGCGCTGAGGATCCGCACATTGACCTTGATTTCGCGATCGCCACCGACCCGGCGGAAGCTGCCGTCGTTGAGAAAGCGCAACAGCTTGGCCTGCAGGTAAGGCGACATCTCGCCGATCTCATCGAGAAATACCGTGCCCTGGTTGGCCAGCTCCATCAGCCCCGGCTTGCCGCCGCGCTGGGCGCCGGTGAAGGCCCCAGGCGCATAGCCGAACAGCTCGCTTTCGGCGAGGTTTTCCGGCAGGGCGGCGCAGTTCAGTGCAAGAAACGGTGCGCCATGCCGCGCACTGATGGCGTGGCAGGCGCGGGCCACCAGCTCCTTGCCGGTGCCGGTTTCGCCCTGGATCAGCAGCGGCGCATCCAGCGCGGCAACGCGCTGGGCGCGGGCCTTGAGGGTGCGGATCGCCGGGGATTCGCCGAGCAGGGCATCGAAGCCCTCGGCATGGTCGTGGTGCAGGGCCGACAGGCGCTCGCCGATGCGGTTCGGCTGATACAGGGTCAGGAGCGCGCCAGCGTCGGTGATCGGCGTGGCGTCCAGCAGCAGGGTCTGGCCGTTGAGGACGATTTCCCGCAGGGGCAGGCGAAAGCCCTGTTCCAGCAGGGTTTCCAGCAGCGCCGGGTCGTCGAACAGTTCGGCCACGCTTTCCCCGGCCGGCTCGCGGCCATAGAGGGCAATCAGCGCCGGGTTGGCCAGCAGCACCTTGCCGGCGCTGTCCAGGGCCAGCACCGGATCGGTCATCGCCGCCAGCAGGGCGTCGAGCTGCAAGTGGCGGCGCTGGCCGGGCAGGATGTCGACCACGGTCACCGCCTGCACCCCGCGCACGCTGAACAGCGCGTCGCGCAGCTCATCCAGCACTTGCGGGCTGAGGGTCGGGGCGTCGATGTAGACGTTAGGCGGAACCATCTCTACCGCATCCAGGTTGAGGTTGCGTCCACCGAGCAGGGCCAGGACTTCCTGGGTGATACCGACGCGGTCGATGAAGCTGACGTGGATGCGCATGGGGCGGTCGAGGGTTCTGGAAAACGGAGGGTGGCAAGTATGCCTTGGTGGACGGGGTTTGGTGAAATCCGCCATGCGGTCCGCGGGCTTCTTGTAGGAGCAAGGGGGACGCCTGGTTCTGGCTCGCGATGAACCCAAGGACGCCGCGGGGTATCAGGCTGCCCGCGTCATCGTTGACGACTAT
This sequence comes from Pseudomonas sp. NPDC089530, assembly GCF_050280705.1. Taxonomy (NCBI): domain Bacteria; kingdom Pseudomonadati; phylum Pseudomonadota; class Gammaproteobacteria; order Pseudomonadales; family Pseudomonadaceae; genus Pseudomonas; species Pseudomonas sp. NPDC089530. The sequence goes on from NZ_JBNNVU010000160.1 coordinate 4,490, forward strand.
CGCGGGCAAGCCTCGCTCCTACAAGTACGCGGGCCGAGGAAGCCCGCGACCCGCAGGCGGGGGTCACTCCAGGTGTTCGGGTTTTACCGGGTCCCCGGATTTCATGTTCAGTTGCACCCGCACATCCTCGAACATCGCGTCGTAGTGCTTGTGCACCGAGCCGATGCTGCTCATGGCCTTGGGAATCCCGTATTTCTCGGCGATTTTCGTCACGTTGCTGGCGAAGTTGTACGCCTGGTCCTTGGGCAGGAAGAAGGGTTCGTTGACCTCCTTGCCCTGGATCGTGCCATGCATCTTGAACTGCATCCCCTTGCCTTCCTTGGGATCCTGCGTGACCTCGTAGTCGATACAGATGTTGTAGCTGACATCGTCCTTGGTCAGCGCGTGCCGCTCGATGTGTAGATGACCGGGTTCGAACTGGGCCATGGTGCTCTCCTTTCAAGGCATGGGAGCGGGGCAGGCCTTGAGCCTGCCCCCGAGTTTCTCTTATTGATAAGTGATACCTGGCTTGGCCGTGCTGATGCGCGTACCCGCCTTGCCCTGGGCGATCGCCTCGATGTCCGAGAGTGAACCGATCACCGCGACTTTTCCAGTATGGCGGGCGAACTCGCAGGCTGCCTGCACCTTTGGTCCCATGGAACCGGCGGCGAAGCCGAGCTTTTCGATTTCGTCCGGGTGGGCCTGGGCGATGGCTTTCTGCGTCGGCTTGCCCCAGTCGATGAAGGCCGCGCTGACATCGGTGGCGATCACCAGCAGGTCGGCTTCCAGCTGTTCGGCCAGCAGCGCCGAGCACAGGTCCTTGTCGATCACCGCCTCGATGCCTCGCAGCTTGCCATCCTCGCCGTACATGGTGGGGATGCCGCCACCGCCGGCGCAGATCACGATGCTGCTCTTTTCCAGCAGCCACTTGATCGGGCGGATTTCAAAGATGCGCTTGGGTTTCGGGCTGGCCACCACGCGGCGGTACTTGTCGCCGTCGGGGGCGATGGCCCAGCCTTTTTCCTTGGCCAGCCGTTCGGCTTCTTCCTTGGTGTAGACCGGGCCGATGGGCTTGGTCGGGTTCTGGAACGCCGGGTCCTTGGCGTCGACTTCGACCTGGGTCAGCAAGGTGGCGAAGGGCACTTCGAAGTCCAGCAGGTTGCCCAGTTCCTGTTCGATGATGTAGCCGATCATGCCTTCGGTTTCGGCGCCGAGCACATCCAGCGGGTAAGGCGATACCGAGGTGTAGGCCGCCGCCTGCAGCGACAGCAGGCCGACCTGCGGACCATTGCCGTGGGCGATCACCAGTTGGTTGCCGGGATGGATCTTGGCGATCTGCTCGGTGGCGATCCGGATATTGGCGCGTTGATTGTCCGCGGTCATGGGTTCACCACGGCGGAGCAGGGCGTTACCGCCCAGAGCAACGACGATACGCATAATGCAATCCTTCCAGAATTCGGTGATCCCGTGGGCGCTCGGCTTGCCTGCGATCATGGGGTGTCGGGTCTGACGCCATCGCGGGCAAGCCTCGCTCCTACAGGTCCCGGGAGAGGATCCCGGGCGTGGTGGTTACAGGTCGGCCAGGGTCGAGACCAGGATCGCCTTGATGGTGTGCATGCGGTTTTCCGCCTGCTCGAAGGCGATGCAGGCCGGCGACTCGAACACGTCGTCGGTCACTTCGATGCCGTTGGCCAGGTTCGGATACTGCTCGGCGATCTGCTTGCCGACCTTGGTATCGCTGTTGTGGAACGCCGGCAGGCAGTGCATGAACTTGGTGCGCGGGTTGCCGGTGGCCTTCATCAGTTCGGCGTTGACCTGGTACGGCAGCAGTTGCTGGATGCGTTCGCCCCAGGCTTCGACCGGCTCGCCCATCGAGACCCAGACGTCGGTGTGGATGAAGTCGACGCCCTTGACCGCGGC
>NZ_JBNNVU010000161.1:0-6347 GCF_050280705.1 Pseudomonas sp. NPDC089530
GTACGTATCGTTTATGGCGCGCTGGAATAAGTTATAGAGCGCAAGAACAGCGATCCCCTGGATATCTTCGAGAAAGCTCTCGACGCCATCGCTCCGCTGGTCGAAGTGAAGTCGCGCCGTGTTGGCGGTGCTACTTACCAGGTTCCGGTCGAAGTTCGTCCGTCCCGTCGTAACGCTCTGGCAATGCGCTGGTTGGTAGACTTCGCCCGTAAGCGCGGCGAGAAGTCTATGGCTCTGCGCTTGGCTGGCGAACTGCTGGACGCTGCCGAAGGCAAAGGTGCTGCAGTTAAGAAGCGTGAAGACGTACACCGTATGGCTGAAGCCAACAAGGCTTTCTCGCACTACCGCTTCTAATATCGGCATCATACATTTTGCGAGGGCTTTATGGCTCGTACTACAGCAATCAACCGCTACCGTAACATCGGTATCTGTGCTCACGTTGACGCGGGCAAGACTACCACTACCGAGCGGATCCTGTTTTACACAGGTCTCAGCCACAAGATGGGTGAGGTGCATGACGGCGCTGCTACCACCGACTGGATGGTGCAGGAGCAGGAGCGTGGTATCACCATTACTTCTGCTGCTGTTACTACCTTCTGGAAAGGTTCGCGCGGTCAATACGATAACTATCGCGTAAACGTTATCGATACCCCTGGTCACGTAGACTTCACCATTGAAGTAGAGCGCTCGCTGCGCGTGCTCGACGGCGCGGTCGTTGTGTTCTGCGGTACTTCCGGTGTTGAGCCTCAGTCCGAAACCGTGTGGCGTCAGGCCAACAAGTACGGCGTTCCACGTGTTGTTTACGTGAACAAGATGGACCGTGCTGGTGCTAACTTCCTGCGTGTTGTCGGTCAGATCAAGAACCGTCTGGGTCACACCCCGGTTCCGGTTCAGCTGGCTATCGGCGCTGAAGATAACTTCGAAGGTCAGGTCGACCTGATCAAGATGAAGGCTATCTACTGGAACGATGACGACAAGGGTACTACCTATCGCGAGGAAGAAATTCCTGCCGATATGCTGGACCTGGCTAACGAGTGGCGCGCCAACATGGTTGAAGCCGCTGCCGAAGCTAGCGAAGAGCTGATGAACAAGTACCTTGAAGAAGGTGAGCTGACTGCTGAAGAGATCAAGGCGGGTCTGCGTGCGCGCACTCTGGCCAGCGAGATCGTTCCGGCTGTCTGCGGTTCTTCTTTCAAGAACAAAGGTGTTCCGCTGGTTCTCGATGCCGTTATCGACTTCCTGCCTGCTCCTACCGAGATCCCTGCGATCAAAGGTATCCATCCGGATCTCATCGAGAAGCCGAAGGACGAGCTGGTAGAGGCGGATTACGACGAGCGTCACGCAGACGATGCCGAGCCATTCTCTGCTCTGGCGTTCAAGATTGCCACCGACCCATTCGTTGGTACTCTGACCTTCGTTCGCGTTTACTCGGGTTTCCTGACCTCCGGCGACTCCGTGATCAACTCGGTCAAGGGCAAGAAGGAGCGTGTTGGTCGTATGGTGCAAATGCACGCGAACCAGCGCGAAGAGATCAAAGAAGTGCGTGCGGGTGATATCGCTGCTCTGATCGGCATGAAGGACGTCACTACTGGTGACACTCTGTGCGATCTCGAAAAGCAGATCATTCTCGAGCGTATGGACTTCCCTGAGCCTGTAATTTCGGTAGCGGTTGAGCCGAAAACCAAGCAGGACCAGGAAAAGATGGGTATCGCACTGGGCAAGCTGGCTCAGGAAGACCCGTCGTTCCGCGTCAAGACCGACGAAGAGACTGGTCAAACCATTATCTCCGGTATGGGTGAGCTGCACCTGGATATCCTCGTTGACCGCATGAAGCGCGAGTTCAACGTCGAGGCCAACATCGGCAAGCCGCAGGTTTCGTACCGCGAGAAGATCAGCAAGAGCAACGTTGAGATCGAAGGCAAGTTCGTTCGTCAGTCCGGCGGTCGCGGTCAGTTCGGTCACTGCTGGATCCGTTTCTCGGAGCCAGACGTCGATGCGAACGGCAATATCACCGAAGGCCTGGTCTTCTCCAACGAAGTTGTTGGTGGTGTGATTCCTAAGGAATACATCCCGGCTATCCAGAAGGGTATCGAAGAGCAGATGAAGAACGGCGTTGTTGCCGGTTATCCGCTGATCGGCCTGAAGGCTACCGTGTTTGATGGTTCCTACCACGACGTCGACTCCAACGAGATGGCGTTCAAGGTGGCGGCCTCCATGGCGACCAAGCAGCTGGCCCAGAAGGGTGGTGGTGTTGTGCTTGAGCCGATCATGAAGGTTGAAGTAGTAACCCCAGAGGACTACATGGGTGACGTGATGGGTGACCTGAACCGTCGTCGTGGTCTGATTCAGGGTATGGATGACTCGGTGTCCGGCAAGGTTATCCGTGCCGAAGTGCCACTGGGTGAGATGTTCGGTTATGCAACCGACGTCCGTTCCATGTCTCAGGGTCGCGCGAGCTACTCCATGGAATTCTCCAAATACGCCGAAGCTCCGTCGAATATCGTCGAAGCGCTCGTTAAAAAACAAGGCTAATCCAGCCCTTTAGGCAAGAGGTTCACTGTCGTGGCTAAAGAAAAATTTGAACGTAACAAACCGCACGTCAACGTTGGCACCATCGGTCACGTTGACCACGGTAAAACCACTCTGACCGCTGCTCTGACTCGTGTTTGCTCCGAAGTTTTCGGTTCTGCAGTTGTTGACTTCGACAAGATCGACAGCGCTCCGGAAGAGAAAGCTCGTGGTATCACCATCAACACTGCGCACGTAGAGTACGATTCGAACACTCGTCACTACGCGCACGTTGACTGCCCGGGTCACGCCGACTACGTCAAAAACATGATCACCGGTGCTGCCCAGATGGACGGCGCGATCCTGGTTTGCTCGGCCGCTGATGGTCCGATGCCGCAAACCCGTGAGCACATCCTGCTGTCCCGTCAGGTGGGCGTTCCGTACATCGTGGTTTTCCTGAACAAGGCTGACCTGGTAGACGACGCTGAGCTGCTGGAACTGGTCGAGATGGAAGTTCGTGACCTGCTGTCCACCTACGACTTCCCGGGCGATGACACTCCAATCATCATCGGTTCGGCTCGTATGGCGCTGGAAGGCAAAGACGACAACGAGATGGGCACCACTGCCGTCAAGAAGCTGGTAGAAACTCTGGATACCTACATCCCAGAGCCAGAGCGTGCTATCGACAAGCCGTTCCTGATGCCAATCGAAGACGTATTCTCGATCTCCGGTCGCGGTACTGTTGTGACTGGTCGTGTTGAGCGTGGCATCGTCCGTATCCAGGAAGAAGTTGAGATCGTCGGTCTGCGCGACACTCAGAAAACTACCTGCACTGGCGTTGAAATGTTCCGTAAGCTGCTTGACGAAGGTCGTGCTGGCGAGAACTGCGGTGTTCTGCTGCGTGGCACCAAGCGTGACGACGTTGAGCGTGGTCAGGTTCTGGTCAAGCCAGGTTCGGTTAAGCCGCACACCAAGTTCACCGCAGAAGTTTACGTTCTGAGCAAGGAAGAAGGCGGTCGTCATACTCCGTTCTTCAAAGGCTACCGTCCACAGTTCTACTTCCGTACTACTGACGTGACTGGTAACTGCGAGCTGCCAGAAGGCGTTGAAATGGTAATGCCAGGTGACAACATCCAGATGACTGTCACTCTGATCAAAACCATCGCGATGGAAGATGGTCTGCGTTTCGCCATCCGTGAAGGCGGTCGTACCGTCGGCGCTGGCGTCGTAGCCAAAGTCATCGAATAAGTTCTTGATATCTCTCCATCGGGCCGACATAATGGTCGGCCTGATTTTGTTTTTAGGTCAGTAGCTCAATTGGCAGAGCGACGGTCTCCAAAACCGTAGGTTGGGGGTTCGATTCCCTCCTGACCTGCCAGATTCACTCGATGTGTCTGGCTTTCTTTTCACAGGATCTTCATAGATGACTCCTAAAGCTGAAGCTCAAGGCTCTCGCTTCGATCTGCTCAAGTGGCTTGTAGTGGTTGCTTTGGTGGTTGTTGGCGTTGTCGGTAATCACTACTACTCCGCTTCGCCGATCCTGTACCGCGTACTTGTTTTGCTTGCTATTGCTGCTTTGGCTGCCTTTGTTGGGCTGAAAACTGTCAAGGGTAAGTCTTTCTTTGTACTGGTTAAGGAAGCTCGCACCGAGATTCGTAAAGTCGTATGGCCGACTCGCCAAGAAACCACGCAGACTACGTTGATTGTAGTGGCTGTTGTTCTGGTTATGGCGTTGCTGTTGTGGGGGCTTGATTCCCTGCTCGGCTGGCTTGTTTCCTTGATTGTTGGCTAAGGGTGTCCCGTGGCTAAGCGTTGGTACGTTGTGCATGCTTACTCGGGTTATGAGAAGCATGTCATGCGTTCGTTGATCGAGCGTGTAAAGCTGGCTGGCATGGAAGATGGCTTTGGCGAAATTCTGGTTCCCACTGAAGAAGTGGTTGAAATGCGTAATGGCCAGAAGCGCAAAAGTGAGCGTAAGTTCTTCCCAGGCTACGTGCTGGTTCAGATGGATATGAATGAGGGGACTTGGCACTTGGTCAAGGATACTCCTCGGGTGATGGGTTTCATCGGTGGTACTGCCGACAAGCCTGCGCCAATCACGGATAAAGAGGCAGAAGCGATTCTGCGTCGTGTTGCTGATGGTAGCGACAAGCCGAAGCCCAAGACTCTGTTCGAGCCGGGCGAGGTTGTTCGTGTTACTGATGGTCCGTTCGCTGACTTTAACGGCACTGTCGAAGAAGTTAACTACGAAAAGAGCCGGATTCAAGTGGCTGTGCTCATTTTCGGTCGCTCTACTCCGGTAGAGCTAGAGTTCAGTCAGGTCGAAAAGGCATAGCTGAACGAGAATCCCATACCCCGCAGCCCAAGGCTGTGGGGTTTTGTCGTCACTGGGATAAACGCGCAAGTAACCGGGGAGCCTTTCTAGGCGTTTGAACCCGTAATTGGAGTGCCTCATGGCTAAGAAGATTACTGCTTACATCAAGCTGCAAGTGAAGGCCGCACAGGCCAACCCAAGCCCACCCGTCGGTCCAGCTCTGGGTCAGCACGGCGTGAACATCATGGAGTTCTGCAAAGCCTTCAACGCCCGTACTCAGGGTCTTGAACCGGGTCTGCCGACTCCTGTGATCATCACTGTTTACAGTGACCGCAGCTTCACTTTCGAAACTAAGAGCACCCCTGCTTCGGTTCTGCTGAAGAAAGCTGCTGGTCTGACCAGCGGTTCCGCACGTCCGAACACCGTTAAGGTTGGCACCGTTACCCGTGCTCAGCTGGAAGAGATCGCGAAAACCAAAAACGCGGATCTGACTGCAGCTGATATGGATGCAGCCGTGCGTACTATCGCCGGTTCTGCTCGTAGCATGGGCCTTAACGTGGAGGGTGTGTAATGGCTAAGCTGACCAAGCGCCAAAAGGCTATCGCCGGCAAGATTGAAGCGGGCAAGGCCTATAGCTTCGTAGACGCAGCTGCTCTCCTGACCGAGCTGTCGACCGTCAAGTTCAGCGAGTCCGTTGACGTCGCTGTAAACCTGGGCGTTGACCCACGTAAATCCGACCAGGTTGTTCGCAGCGCTACCGTGCTGCCACACGGCACTGGCAAGACTGTACGTGTAGCTGTGTTCACCCAGGGCCCAGCTGCTGAAGCTGCCCTGGCTGCCGGCGCTGATCGCGTAGGTATGGACGACCTGGCTGCCGAAATGAAAGGCGGCGACCTGAACTATGACGTAGTTATTGCTTCTCCTGATGCAATGCGCGTTGTAGGTCAGCTGGGTCAGGTTCTGGGTCCACGTGGCCTGATGCCTAACCCTAAGGTTGGTACCGTAACTCCAGACGTGGCCGCTGCTGTTAAAAACGCCAAGGCTGGTCAGGTTCGTTATCGCACCGACAAAAACGGCATCATCCACACCTCCGTTGGCAAGGTCGGTTTCGACGCTGTCAAGCTGAAGGAAAACGTTGAAGCCCTGATCGCTGACCTGAAGCGTATCAAGCCGGCTTCCTCGAAAGGTATCTACGTCAAGCGCGTTACCCTGAGCACCACCATGGGCCCAGGTCTGGTCATCGACCAAAGCTCGCTGGACGTATAAGACACAGATTGGCGCATGAAAGTGCGTCAATTGAAAAATTGGGGTCCCTGCCTGGCGGGGGCTATCCAAGACCGTAGGCGACGCAAGTCTTAAACCACAAGCCTACGCAGATGGTGCTCCCGGTTCCTTACCGAATCAGACACCAAAACGACATTCGGTTTCGACCGCCCGACAGCCTTACATGGAAGTTTTTATGCGTTTCCCGCTTGTGCCCCGAGTTTTGCCCTCCTCCGCCGCTTTCCACCTCAGCCCACAGGCC
>NZ_JBNNVU010000162.1:0-6337 GCF_050280705.1 Pseudomonas sp. NPDC089530
CTGGACGCCGAGGCGCGGCCGCTGGACCTCAACCCGGCGCTGCGGCAATGGCTGGATGACGCGGCCCAGGGCGAAGTCGCGGTCTTGCTGCCGGTGCTGGTTTCGTTGTACAGGTGGACGATGGCTTTCTTCGCCCCGCGCAACGATTCGAAGGTACGGGCGATCAGGTCTTCACGGGCCTGGGTCAGCACCTGGATGGTGGTGTCGTCCGGGATGTGGCCGCCTTCGATCAGGGTGCGCACGAAGTCGAAGTCGGTCTGCGAGGCGGCCGGGAAGGAGGCTTCGATTTCCTTCACGCCGACGGCGACCAGGGTCTTCCAGAAACGCAGCTTCTTGACCGCATCCATCGGCTCGATCAGCGACTGGTTACCGTCGCGCAGGTCGGAGCTGCACCAGATCGGCGCGCTGGTGATGGTTTTCGAAGGCCAGGTGCGGTCCGGCAAGTTGATGGTCGGGAACGCGCGGTACTTCGAGGATGGGTCTTTGAGCATGCTCATGGGGAGATCCTTATTGTCCGGGCCGAAAAGAGGCGGCCTGCCGATGAATCAATGGGTGTGTTGCCGATAGTTGAAGCAGGGGACGAGGTACCGCGACTCACCCTGGCAGTCGTGCGCTGACGAGGCAGAGGCTTCGGTGTTGACGACGCTGAATGAGGGTGTGAGAGGTTTTCATGCCCTCAACCCTAACCACTGGGGTGAAAGATGGCAAGCAGTCGAAAAAAATTGAGATAAATCTCTTAAATCTGAGCGATGGCGAGATTTTATTCTGTCGCAGGTAGGGAAGTTTCGCTCTTATTGCGCAGACTTTTTAACCTGCGCAATCCCGGCAGGAGCAAGCAGGCCCCTGCCGTTTTCGGGGGCTCAGGGCTGGAAGGCGCCGATAAAGATCGCCGGATCGACGCGGGCATCGTTCAGGCTGACGTTCCAGTGCATGTGTGGTCCGGTGGCGCGTCCGGTCGCCCCGACTTTCCCCACCACTGCGCCGCGGGCCAGTTGCTGGCCCGGCTTCACGTCGATTTTCGACATATGGCAGAACATGCTGAAAAAGCCTTGGCCGTGATCGACGAAGACGGTGTTGCCGTTGAAAAAGTAGTTGCCGACCAGGATCACCTTGCCGGCCGCGGGTGTCTTGATCGGCGTCCCTGCGGGCACCGCGAAGTCCAGCCCGGCGTGAGGGTTGCGTTCCTCTCCGTTGAAGAAACGGCGTACGCCGAATTTGCTCGACAGCGGACCGCTCACCGGTTTGTCCAGCAGCAGGTTGCTCGGGGTATTGGGGCTGAAGCTGCGGTAGGCGCGGACCTGCTCGGCCAGCTCGGCATCGATGCGCTTGAGGTCGGCCGGCTCGGGATTGACCTGGCGTTTGTTCTTCAGGGTGATGTGTTGCTCTGGGTATTTCTTGCTGCCCACACTGAAGTTCAGGTTACGACCGCCCGTGCTGATCTGCTGGACGCCGGGCTTGACGGTCAGGGGAATGCCGACAATCGCCAGCCAGTTGTTCTGCTCCTTGACCACCAGCAGCGGTTTTCCCTGATAACTGGCTTTAGGCGCCTGGGCGGCGGCGCCCAGGTTGACCACTGCCACACCACCGGGGACCGGTTTGTTCAGCAGGCGGGTGATGTAGCTGTCGGCGTGGGCGTTGAACGTCAGGCAGAGCAACAGCAGGGAGGCGAGAAAACGCGGCATGGATCAATCCAGTAGAGAAAGGGTGACTGGCGTCAGGTGATTGTCTTCGACCCGGACCTGCAATTCGCCTTCGCCGAGCCGGGCCTTGAGGCGCTGGCCCGGATGGGTCTGCCCGGCGCTGCGAATGGCCTGGCCGCGCTCGTCCAGCAGGATGCTGTAGCCCCGGCCCAGGGTGGCCAGCGGGCTGACCACGTGCAGGGTCTGGATCTGGCTCTGCAGTTGCAGGCGCCGGGATTTCAGGCCTTCGCGCATGGCCCGTGGCAGGCGTTCGGCCAGGCTCTCCAGGCGTTGCCGGAGCAGCGCCAACTGACGCCCGGGGTGCTGGCCGGCGAGCCGGGTTTCCAGGCGGAGCAGGCGTTCGCGACGGGTGTTGAGGCTGCGCTCGAAGGCCCGGCGCAGGCGCATGTCCAGGTCATCCAGGCGCTGCGCTTGCTGGCGCAGGCGTTCACCGGGATGGCGCAGGCGCCGGGCCATGCCTTCCAGGCGCAGGCGGTCGCGCATCAGCCGGTCGCGCATGCGGATCACCAGGCGCCGCTGCAGGCTTTCGAGCCGGCGCTGCAGGTCGCTGGAGTCGGGGGCCAGCAGTTCGGCCGCTGCCGAGGGCGTCGGTGCGCGCACATCGGCGACGAAGTCGCTGATCGAGACGTCGGTTTCATGACCCACGGCGCTGACGATCGGTGTCACACAGGCATCAATTGCCCGGGCCACGGCTTCTTCGTTGAAGCACCAGAGGTCTTCCAGGGAGCCACCGCCGCGGGCCAGGATCAGCGCGTCGAAACCCCGGGCATCGGCCATTTTCAGGGCGCGGACGATCTGCGCGGTCGCTTCGCGGCCTTGCACGGCGGTGGGGATCAGGGTCAACGCGACCTGCGGCGCCCGGCGCCGGAACACGCTGATGATGTCGCGAATCACCGCGCCTGTCGGCGAGCTGATAATACCGATGCGCTGAGGGTGGGCGGGCAGAGGCACCTTGCGTTCGGCGCTGAACAGGCCTTCGGCGCTGAGCTTTTCCTTCAGGGCATCGAAGGCCAGGCGCAGGGCGCCGTCGCCGGCCGGTTCGACCGTGTCGAGGATCAGTTGGTAGTCGCCGCGGCCCTCGAACAGTGAGACCTTGCCGCGTACCTTGACCGCCAGGCCGTCTTTCAGCGCCTGGCGCACCCGCGCGGCATTCTGCCGAAACAGCGCACAGCGCACCTGGGCGCCGCTGTCCTTGAGGGTGAAATACACATGGCCGGACGCCGGGCGGGCGAGGTTGGAAATTTCGCCTTCGACCCAGATGTTGCTGAACACGTCTTCCAGCAACACCCGCGCGCGGCCGTTGAGCTGGCTGACGGTCAGGACTTCGCGGTCCAGGCCGAGTCTTGCAAAGGGATCTTTAATCATGGCGCGCAGTTTAAAGGCATTCGGCGAACAATCTCCATGGATCGCAACAAAAGGAGACGATGCTCTCGGTGGCTAGGACGCAAGGGCGCCGTGGAAGTGTTCGATGAACTGTTTGACCAAAGGTGTCGGCTGCTGTCGGCAGGCCAGGGCGACCGTGCTTTGGCACGCCGGGTCCGCCAGGGGCAGGAAGTGCAGGCTGGCGGGCGCGATGTTGCGCATCGACTCGGGCAGCAGGGCGATGCCGAATCCGGCCTGGATCAATTGCAACTGCGTGGTCTTGCGCGACAGCACCCGCGCCGCCTTGGGGAAAAAGCCCTGGCGCATGCACAGCTCGGCCGACAGGTAACTCAGGCCGCCGCGCTGTGGATGGGGGATGGAGATAAAGGCTTCGTCGCGCAGCTGGGCCAGGTCGATGCCCCGGGCGGGCGGATTCGATGCCAGGGCATGATCGGGCGGCACGGCCAGCAGCAGGCGTTCGCTGAACAGCGGGGTGATCTGCACCCCCTCACGTTGGCGCAGCACCGGCAGTCGCAGCAGGCCGATATCCAGCCGGCCTTCGGCGACTTCCTCCAACTGCGCTTCGGAGGACAGGGTCGCGATATCCATCGAGGCACCCGGGCACTCTTCCAGATAGCAGCTGATGGCCTGCAGCACCCGGCCGCTCATGGACACCGTGCTGGAGTGGCTCAGGCGCAGCGTCCCCCATTGCCCCTGGCCGACCTGGGTCGCCAGTTCGCTGGCCTTGTTCAGCTCGTCCAGCAGGTTGCGCGCTCGCGGGTAGAAGGCCTCGCCTGCCGCCGTCAGCCGGGGCAGGCGCGCGGTACGCTCGAACAACGGGGTTTGCAGGTGGTTTTCCAGTTCCTTGATCTGCCGGCTGAGGGCGGACTGGGCGATGAACAACCGTTCGGCTGCGGCGCTGAAACTGCCGCTGTCGACAATTTCCACGAAATAGCGCAGTTGTCGGGTGGAAATCACAAGTCATGCCTTTTTGAGATGGGTTGAGGGCTTGGATGATATTAGTCGCAAGGCTTGCCGCTGGCTAAAGTCATTTCCGGATCAATGAGGATGACGAGTCGATGAGCATGGTTGAGTTGCTGGGACAGTGGTCGTGGGGCGTGAGTGGCTGGTTGGCGATCGGCCTGGGGATCGCCCTGGCCTATATCGTGTTCGGCATTGCCGGGTTCGGCACGGCGCTGGTGGCCGGTCCGGTCCTGATCCTGTTCATGCCGTTGTCGAAGATCGTGCCGCTGCTGGTGCTGCTGGATTTCGTCGCGGCCTTCGGCAATCTCCTGCCGTCGCGCCGGGACGTCGAGCGTGCCGAGCTGGTGCGCCTGCTGCCGTGCATGGCGCTGGGCTGCACTCTGGGGGTGATTTTCCTGCTCAACCTCAAGTCCGATGTGCTGCTGCTATTGATGGGGCTGTTTATCAGCGCTTATGCGGTGTACAGCCTGTGGGTCAAGGCGCGGCCCAAAGCGCTGGCGGCGGGCTGGGCGATTCCGATGGGGACGGTGGGCGGGATGTTCGGCGCGCTGTTCGGCAGCGGCGGCTTCTTATATGCCATCTACCTGAACAGCCGCCTGCCCAAGGAGGCGGCGCGGGCCACCCAGAGCGCGTTGATCAGTTGCAGCACCGTGGTGCGTCTGAGCCTGTTCGCCATCGCCGGTGTTTATGCGCAACTGCCTTTATTGGCGCTGGCGCTGTGTCTGGTACCGGCGATGGCACTGGGTCTGTGGATAGGTCGGCGCCTGACCATGAAGCTGTCCCGCGAGGCGTTTGTCCGGCTGGTGACCTGGCTGGTGCTGGCCAGTGGCATTGCCCTGATCTCGCGGTATCTGAGCACTTGACCTGTGGGGTTCAGGGATTAAGCTGCGGGCCCTCGGACCTGCCCGGCGCGCCGACTTCTACACTGAATCTGTAGGCGGCGGTTTGCCGGCGATACAGTCCGGGCAAGCGACGCAGACTTCCCTTCAGACGCTTCAGGCCCCACCCATGAACTCGCAAAGCATCATCGTTCCGAAAATTTCCACTATGCCGGTTCACGAACCCCGCGCCCGGGCGATTGTGCGCTGGCTGGTGCGCAAGAACATCGTCGAGGAAACCCTGAGCACCTGTGGCCGTACCGGCAATCGTATGGGCCACGCCATTGCGCCCGGCGCGCGGGAGGTGGTGCTGCATCCGGACGCCTTGCCGTTCGGCGAAGCGATCAACGGCCTGGAGATCATCACCAAGCGCTGCATCTATACCCCTTCCAAGGGGTTTCTCGAGGAAGCGGGCTGCGCCGAATGCCGGCAGGAAGTGGGGGAGGCGCTGTTCGAGAGTCTGGAAGACTGGATGCCCGGGCGCACCGATAACTTCACCTGCCCCGAGTGCGGGCATGAAGATGACATCAACGGCTTTCTGTTCTTGCAGGAATGTGGGTTTTCCAACCTGGGTTTCATCTTCAACAACTGGACCGAGGCCGGGTTCAAGCAGAGCTTTCTCGATGAGTTCGCCGACTGGCTGGATCAGCCGGTGAGCTGGGTGAAGGTAGAGTTGTAGAAGGGCATTTACGCGGAGGAGGGAGGTCGTTGGTCAGTTGCGAAACAGAGAGCGTGTCGCGCCAGATTCCCCATCCATCACCCCATCGATAATTGGCCGACTTTTACATTGAGCCCGGGTAGGTGTCTGAGTATAATGGCGCGCTTCCATTTTCCCGCCCGGGAGCCCCCGCGATGCTGCGTATCAGCCAAGAAGCCCTGACCTTCGACGACATTCTCCTAGTGCCCGGTTATTCCGAGGTACTTCCTAACGAAGTCAGTCTCAAGACCCGCCTTACCCGTGGCATCGAGCTGAATATTCCACTGGTTTCTGCCGCAATGGACACCGTTACCGAAGCCCGTCTGGCAATCGCCATGGCTCAGGAAGGTGGCATCGGCATCATCCACAAGAACATGACCATCGAGCAGCAAGCTGCCGAAGTCCGCAAGGTCAAGAAGTTCGAAGCCGGCGTCGTCAAGGACCCGATCACCATCGAGGCCGACGCCACGGTGCGTGACCTGTTCGAACTGACCCGCATGCACAACATTTCCGGCGTTCCGGTGCTGCACGATGGCGACCTGGTCGGCATCGTCACTTCTCGTGACGTACGTTTCGAAAACCGTCTGGATGCCCGTGTCCGCGACGTGATGACGCCAAAAGAGCGTCTGGTCACGGTCAAGGAAGGCGCCGACAAGAACGACGTGCGCGAACTGCTGAAGTCCTATATCCCGCCAGTAGGCATCGGCGAAGTCATG
>NZ_JBNNVU010000163.1:0-5338 GCF_050280705.1 Pseudomonas sp. NPDC089530
CCAGGCGCGACCAGACGCCGGAGTTGAACGTGGCGCGGGCGTTTTCCACGGCGCGCTGCGCATCCGCGGCGTCACAGCTGGCAATCTTGGCCAGCCTTTTGGTTTCGAAGCGCCGGACGAAATCCTCCAGGACGTGATCCGCAACCTGCCGACCGCACAGGGCTACAGCGACTCCAAGGGCCTGTTCAGCGCGCGCAAGGCCGTCATGCAGTACTACCAGCAAAAGCAGGTGGAAGGCGTCGGCATCGAAGACATCTACCTGGGCAACGGCGTTTCCGAACTGATCGTCATGGCCATGCAGGCCCTGCTCAACAATGGCGACGAAGTGCTGGTCCCGGCCCCAGACTATCCGCTGTGGACCGCGGCCGTGAGCCTGGCCGGCGGCAACCCGGTGCACTACCTGTGCGACGAGCAGGCCAACTGGTGGCCGGACATCGCTGACATCAAGGCCAAGATCACCCCAAACACCAAGGCCCTGGTGATCATCAACCCGAACAACCCCACCGGCGCGGTGTACCCCAAGGCCGTGTTGCTGGAGATGCTCGAACTGGCCCGCCAGCACAACCTGGTGGTGTTCTCCGACGAGATCTACGACAAGATCCTTTACGACGACGCGGTGCACGTCTGCACCGCCTCCCTGGCGCCGGACCTGCTGTGCCTGACCTTCAACGGCCTGTCCAAGTCCTACCGCGTGGCCGGCTTCCGCTCCGGCTGGGTGGTCATCTCCGGTCCGAAGCACCACGCCCAGAGCTACATCGAAGGCATCGACATGCTGGCCAACATGCGCCTGTGTGCCAACGTGCCGAGCCAGCACGCCATTCAAACGGCGCTGGGGGGCTATCAGAGCATCAACGACCTGGTGCTGCCGCCGGGCCGCCTGCTGGAGCAGCGCAACCGCACCTGGGAACTGCTCAACGACATCCCCGGCGTCAGCTGCGTCAAGCCCATGGGCGCGCTGTACGCCTTCCCGAAAATCGACCCGAAAGTCTGCCCGATCCACAACGACGAAAAGTTCGTCCTGGACCTGCTGCTCTCGGAGAAATTGCTGGTGGTCCAGGGCACGGCCTTCAACTGGCCATGGCCGGACCATTTCCGGGTCGTGACCCTGCCACGGGTGGATGACCTGGAACAGGCGATTGGCCGTATCGGCGGCTTCCTCAAGTCGTATCGCCAGTAAGTCTTGCCCCGCAGCGCGACCGACAGCGGTCGCGCTGCGATTAATTCAGCAACACATCTGCACTCCCGGCACCGCCTCCCCTTCTGTATCTTTGCCTGACGCTTGGCGGCGGCCCGCCTGCGAAGCGCCGTCCCCTGCCCGACGCCTTTCCGAGCGGCGACGGCGAGCCCAGGCCAGCGTCTAAAATCAGCCTGCAGGACACAGTTTGAAATAGTCACCCGGTTGAATCGGCCGGTGCCGCACCTTATATACCCCGCAGAACGCTACATCTTTAGCATGAGGAGATTTCTACAACCATGATGCGCATCCTGCTGTTCTTGGCCACTAACCTGGCGGTCGTGCTGATTGCCAGCATCACCCTGAGCCTTTTCGGCTTCAACGGGTTCATGGCGGCCAACGGGGTTGATCTCAACCTCAATCAGCTGCTGGTTTTCTGTGCGGTCTTTGGTTTCGCCGGTTCCCTGTTCTCGCTGTTCATCTCCAAGTGGATGGCGAAGATGAGCACCAGCACCCAGATCATTACCCAGCCTCGCACTCGTCATGAGCAATGGCTGCTGCAAACCGTCGAGCAACTGTCCCGCGAAGCCGGGATCAAGATGCCCGAAGTCGGTATTTTCCCAGCCTACGAGGCCAACGCCTTCGCCACCGGCTGGAACAAGAACGATGCGCTGGTCGCGGTCAGCCAGGGCCTGCTCGAGCGCTTCTCGCCCGATGAAGTGAAGGCCGTGCTGGCCCACGAGATCGGCCACGTGGCCAACGGCGACATGGTCACCCTCGCCCTGGTCCAGGGCGTGGTGAACACCTTCGTGATGTTCTTCGCGCGCATCATCGGCAACTTCGTCGACAAGGTGATCTTCAAGAACGAAGAAGGCCAGGGTATCGCCTACTACATCGCGACCATCTTCGCCGAACTGGTCCTGGGCTTCCTGGCCAGCGCCATCGTCATGTGGTTCTCGCGCAAGCGTGAATTCCGTGCCGACGAAGCCGGTGCGCAACTGGCCGGTACTGCGGCGATGATCGGCGCCCTGCAACGCCTGCGCTCGGAACAAGGCCTGCCGGTGCACATGCCCGACACCCTGAATGCCTTCGGCATCAACGGTGGCCTCAAGCAGGGCCTGGCTCGCATGTTCATGAGCCACCCGCCGCTGGAAGAACGTATCGACGCACTGAGCCGTCGCCGCGGATAACGCTGGCGCAACAAGAAAGGGCGACGCAAGTCGCCCTTTTTTTACCCGAAAAAATACCGGCCTCAGCGCGCCAGCAAGCGATAGACCCGCTCCTCGAGGCGGGTGACACCGCCCTGGAGAAACTTCCAGCTTTCGCCAAGAATGTCCCGCTCCTCTTCGATCCGCAGTTGCCAGCCTTTGCCGAGCAAGGTCCTGGCCTCGTCATCGAGCACGGCGAAAGGCGGCCCCGCCATCAGCGCCTGATCGTAATCCAGAGTGATCAGCAAACCCTGGCAACCCTGAGGCAGGACCGCCTGCAGATGCGCCGCGTAGCGCTCGCGCATCGGCGGCGGCAAGGCGATCAAGGCCGCTCGGTCGTACAGCCCCTGGCAGTCGGCTACATCCGCGGCCGCCAGGGCGAAAAAGTCGCCACACCAGAGCTGGATCGGGCCATGCTGGTAGACCTTGAACCCGCCTCGAAGGCTGACTTGTGGCTGCAGTTGCTGCTCGCTGAAAAAGTCCTGGATGGCCTTCTCCGACAGTTCGATCCCCAGCACCTGATACCCCTGGCTCGCCAGCCAGCTCAGGTCCAGGCTCTTGCCGCACAACGGCACCAGCACCCGCGATCCCTGGGCCAGCCCCAGCTGCGGCCAGTAGCGTTGCAGGTAAGGATTGACCTCGGATAGATGGAAGCCGATCTGATTCTGCTCCCAGCGTTTGTGCCAAAACTCCGGCTGCATAAATCCCCCTGAAATTCGATCAAAAAGCCCAAGAACTTATATTAGATTTGGATCAATGATCTGATTGAAGATGACGCATCTTAACGCTCAGGACCTTATCCATGCTCCCTAGCCTGTTCATCTCCCACGGCTCACCGATGCTCGCCCTGGAACCCGGCGCCAGCGGCCCGGCACTCGCCCGCCTGGCGGCCGAACTGCCGCGCCCAAGGGCCATAGTGGTGGTGTCGGCGCACTGGGAAAGCCAGGATCTGCGGGTCAGCAGCAATCCGCAACCAGAGACCTGGCATGACTTCGGCGGCTTCCCCGCCGCGCTGTTCGCTGTGCAGTACCCGGCCCCCGGCGAGCCGGAGCTGGCGGAACAGGTGGCACAACTGCTCAGGGCCGACGGCCTGCCGGCGCAGCTCGACGACCAGCGCCCGTTCGACCACGGAGTCTGGGTTCCGCTGTCGCTGATGTATCCGCAGGCGGATATCCCGGTGGTCCAGGTTTCCCTGCCCAGCCGAATGGGTCCGGCCTTGCAGACCCAGGTCGGGCATGCCCTGTCCGGCCTGCGGCAACAGGGCGTGTTGCTGATCGGTTCCGGCAGCATTACCCATAACCTGCGCGAACTGGACTGGCACGCCGGTCCGGAAAGCGTCGAGCCCTGGGCCAAGGCCTTCCGCGACTGGATGATCGAAAAGCTCGCGGCCGACGATGAGGCCGCGCTGCATGATTACCGACGCCAGGCGCCGAATGCGGTGCGCAGCCACCCCAGCGATGAACACCTGCTGCCGCTGTATTTCGCCCGAGGCGCCGGTGGCGACTTCAGCATCGCCCACCAGGGTTTCACCATGGGTGCGCTGGGCATGGATATCTATCGCTTCGGCTGACAGGCGTCATCCCTGATATGCCGCAACCCCGCGCCCACAGAACCCCGAACGCCAGGCAAAAAAAATCCCCGCACCAGGCGGGGATTTTTTCGTTCAACCGATCAACTCAGCGCCGATCAGTCTTCGCGGTAACGACGCAGCTTCAGCTGCTTGCCGGCAACGCGAGTGTCCTTCAGCTTGGTCAGCAGACGCTCCAGACCTTCCTCCGGCAGCTCCACCAGGCTGAAGCTGTCACGCACCTGGATGCGACCGATGGCTTCGCGGGCCAGGCCGCCTTCGTTGAGGATCGCGCCCAGCAGGTTCTTGGCCGCGATACCGTCACGCGCGCCCAGCGCGGTACGGCAACGGGCACGACCTTCAGCCAGAGGCATAGGCGCGCGACGCTCACGATCACCGCGATCAGGACGATCGCCACGTTCTGGACGGTCGCCACGCGGGGTGCTGTTCGGCACCAGCGGACGTTCCTTCTCGATCGCCGCCAGGTTCAGCGCCTGACCGTTGGTGGCCTTGCGCAGCAGGGCCGCGGCCAGGGCACGCGGGCTGCAACCGATATCGGCGGTCAGGCGATCCAGCAGGTCGCCGTGGGTCGATTCGGCATCGGCCACCAGCGGCGACAGGCTGTTGGTCAGCTTCTTGATGCGCGCATCGAGAACGGCCTGAGCGTCCGGCAGGCGAACCTCGGCAACCTTCTGCCCGGTCACGCGCTCGATCACTTGCAGCATGCGGCGCTCACGCGGAGTCACCAGCAGCAGCGCACGACCTTCGCGACCGGCACGGCCGGTACGGCCGATACGGTGTACATAGGACTCTGGGTCGTACGGCATGTCCACGTTGAATACGTGGGTAATGCGCGGTACGTCCAGACCACGAGCCGCCACGTCGGTCGCCACGACGATGTCCAGGCGGCCATCCTTGAGGGAGTCGATCACGCGCTCACGCTGGTTCTGGGCGATGTCGCCGTTCAGCGCGGCGGCTTTGTAGCCTTTGGCTTCCAGGGCGCTGGCCAGGTCCAGGGTCGCTTGCTTGGTGCGCACGAACATGATCAGGGCGTCGAAGTCTTCCACTTCCAGCAGGCTGAGGACGGCGGAAGTCTTCTGGTCGGCGTGAACCAACAGGTGAGCCTGTTCGATCGCGGTGACGGTCTGGGTCTTGCTCTGGATCTTGACGTGTTTCGGGTCCTTCAGGTGACGCTCGGCGATCGCGCGGATCGACTGCGGCAGGGTGGCCGAGAACAGTACGGTCTGGCGGGACTCCGGCATGGCCTTGAAGATCACTTCCAGGTCATCCATGAAGCCCAGCTTGAGCATTTCGTCGGCTTCGTCGAGAACATTCGGCCTGAGTCGCCGGCGCATCCAGCTCCAGCACCAGCCCTCCCGGAAGTCGCAC
>NZ_JBNNVU010000164.1:0-5010 GCF_050280705.1 Pseudomonas sp. NPDC089530
CCTACATGCTGTGCCAGGGCTGGGGCAACAACCCGGATGCGTTCGCCGCGCCACTGGAGCAAACCCGCGCCCTGAGCGCCAGCATCCAGGGTCAACGTCATCTCGGCCATGCGCCTGATGATGGACGACCTGGGCTACGGCATTTCCAAGCGCCGTGTGACCCTGTCGACCTCCGGCGTGGTCCCGATGATCGATGAGCTGGCCAAGCACATCGACGTTTCCCTGGCGTTGTCCCTGCACGCACCGAACGATGCGCTGCGCAACCAGCTGGTACCGATCAACAAGAAGTACCCGCTGAAGATGCTGCTCGAATCCTGCCAGCGCTACATGTCGGCGCTGGGCGAGAAACGTGTGCTGACGATTGAGTACACCCTGCTCAAGGACGTCAATGATAAGGTCGAGCACGCTGCTGAAATGATCGAGTTGCTCAAGGACGTTCCTTGCAAGATCAACCTGATTCCGTTCAACCCGTTCCCGCATTCCGGCTACGAGCGGCCGAGCAACAACGCCATTCGCCGGTTCCAGGACCAACTGCATCATGCAGGCTTCAACGTCACCGTGCGGACCACCCGCGGCGAGGACATCGATGCGGCCTGTGGACAACTGGTAGGGCAGGTGCTGGACCGCACCCGTCGTAGCGAACGCTATATCGCCGTGCGCGAGTTGAGCGCCGATGCCGATATGCCGCAAAGCGCTGCGAATCGTACCTGAGAGAGGATCTCCATGACCTTGCGCGTCGCGCTGCTTCTGCTTTTTGTCAGCCTGTCGGCTGGCTGTGTTCTTTCGGGGGATTTCAACCCGATGAAGACAAGCAAGGGGCGGGACGAGGCGCGTGAGGCTTATGTGCAGCTGGGCCTGGGTTATCTGCAACAAGGCATGACCGAGCGGGCCAAAGTGCCGCTGAAAAAGGCCCTGGAGCTGGACGAGTCGGATGCCGATGCCAATGCCGCCCTGGCGCTGGTGTTCCAGGCTGAGATGGAATCCGAGCTGGCTGACCAGCACTACCGCAAGGCCCTGGCTTCGCGTCCCACCGATGCCCGCATCCTGAACAACTACGGCAGCTTTCTTTTTGAAGAAAAACGTTACAAAGATGCTTATCAGCGCTTTGAACAGGCGGCTGCTGATACCCTGTACCCCGAACGATCCCGAGTGTTCGAAAACCTTGGCATGACCGCCACGATGCTGGGCGAACGTGAACTGGCCCGGCAACACCTGGAAAAAGCCCTGCGCCTGAACCGCCAGCAGCCTCGTGCATTGCTGGAAATGGCTGAGTTGTCCTTCGAAGATAGGCATTATGTGCCCGCCCGCGACTATTACGATCGTTTTAGCCTGCTGAGCGAGCAAAATGCACGTAGTCTATTGCTCGGCGTTCGGCTGGCAACAGTGTTCGAAGATCGCGACAAGGCCGCCAGTTACGGCCTGCAATTAAAACGACTCTATCCCGGTACGCCGGAATATCAGCAATACCTGTCGGAGCAATGATGAAAGCGGCGCATCCCGAAGTTCTAGCAGCGACTCGCGTCAACCCCGGTGAGACCCTGCGTCAGGCCCGCGAAAGCAATGGTTGGGCCCTGGCTGACGTGGCCCTCAAGCTCAATCTCACCGCCACCTCGTTGAGCAACCTGGAAGCCGGCGCTTTCGACAAGCTGCCGGGGCACACCTTCGCCCGCGGCTATATCCGTGCCTATGCCAAGTTGCTGGGGATGGACCAGGCCGTTCTGGTCCAGGCCTTCGACCAATACACCGGCACCGACTCCCAGGGTAGCAATGTGCATAGCCTGGGCCGCATCGAAGAGCCCGTGCGGGTATCCCACACCATCTTGCGCATCGTCAGCCTGTTGCTGCTGATCGCGGTGATTGGCGGCGGCTTCATCTGGTGGCAGGATCAGACTTCCCTGCGTACCAAGGAATTGATCGGTCTCAATCAGGAACACGTTGAGGTCGAAGGCGCTGACGGCACCACACAGATTCATCCGATCGACGAGCCGGAAGACCAGGCGGTCGTGGAAGGCCAGACCGAAGGCGAAACCACTCTGGCTCTGCCTGAAACCCCGGCTCCAGGCCAGGCCCAGACAGAGGCGACGGCCCCTGCGCCGAGCGCTCCGGTTGTGGCCCCCGTCGCGCCTGCTGCTCCCGTTTCCGCGCCAGTGGTCGTGGCTCCAGCGGTACCTGCGCCCGCTCCGGCTCCAGTTGCGCCAGCCCCTGCGGCTCCTGTGGTCGCAGTCCCTGCTGCGCCGGCCGCTCCAACTGCACCTGTCGCGGCTCCGATAGCCGGCGCTGGCCAGGTTCAGATCCAGTTCACAGCCGATTGCTGGACCCAGATCACCGACGGCGGCGGTAAAGTGCTGTTGAGTGGCCTGAAGCGCAAGGGCGAGACCGCCGATGTTTCCGGCAAGCCGCCATTTGCCGTGCGCCTGGGCTATGCCCGCGGTGCGCAGATCAGCTACAACGGACAAGCGATCGATGTGGCTCCGTTCACCAGTGGCGAGACTGCTCGCCTGAAGTTAGGTCAATAAGTCATGCACGGCGAATCTCCAATCAAACGTCGCGAGTCCCGCAAAATCTGGGTCGGCTCGGTACCCGTGGGTGGCGATGCCCCCATTGCCGTGCAGAGCATGACCAACAGCGACACCAACGATGTGGCGGCCACCGTCGCCCAGATCAACCGCCTGGAAGCCGCGGGCGTCGATATCGTGCGGGTTTCCGTGCCGGATATGGACGCGGCCGAGGCCTTCGGTCGTATCAAGCAGCAGGTCAAGGTGCCCCTGGTTGCCGACATCCACTTCGACTACAAGATTGCCTTGCGCGTGGCCGAGCTGGGCGTCGATTGCCTGCGGATCAACCCCGGCAACATCGGTCGTGAAGACCGCGTGCGTGCGGTGGTGGATGCGGCCCGTGATCGCGGGATCCCGATCCGTATCGGGGTCAACGCCGGTTCCCTGGAAAAGGACCTGCAGAAGAAATACGGCGAGCCGACTCCGGCCGCGCTGGTGGAATCGGCCCTGCGTCACGTCGAGCACCTCGAGCGCCTGAACTTCCAGGACTTCAAGGTCAGCGTGAAAGCCTCCGACGTGTTCATGGCCGTCGAAGCCTACCGCCTGCTGGCCAAGGAAATCGTCCAGCCGCTGCACCTGGGGATCACCGAAGCCGGTGGTTTGCGCTCGGGCACGGTGAAATCCGCCGTGGGCCTCGGTATGCTGCTGGCCGAAGGGATTGGCGATACTATTCGCATCTCGTTGGCGGCCGACCCGGTCGAGGAAGTGAAAGTCGGCTACGACATTCTCAAGTCCCTGCATCTGCGTTCCCGTGGCATCAACTTCATCGCCTGCCCGAGCTGCTCGCGGCAGAATTTCGATGTGGTCAAGACCATGAACGAGCTGGAAGGGCGCCTCGAGGACCTGCTGGTACCGCTGGACGTGGCGGTCATCGGTTGCGTGGTCAACGGTCCGGGCGAAGCCAAAGAGGCGCATGTGGGCCTGACCGGCGGGACGCCGAACCTGATTTACATCGACGGCAAGCCGTCGCAGAAACTGACGAATGACAATCTTGTGGATGAGCTGGAAAAGCTGATCCGCGAGAAAGCGGCCGAAAAGGTCGAAGCCGATGCAGCGCTGATCGCTCGCGGCTGAGCCCGACTGAAGAGCCGAACGAATTTAAGGATTTATAGTGAGCAAGTCTCTGCAAGCCATTCGTGGCATGAACGACATCCTGCCCGAGCAGACGCCCCTGTGGCGCTATTTCGAGGGCACCGTTGCGCGTCTGCTGGATAACTACGGTTACAAGCAGATCCGTATGCCTATTGTCGAGTTCACCGAACTGTTCAAGCGCTCCATCGGTGAAGTGACCGACATCGTCGAAAAAGAGATGTACACCTTCGACGACCGTAACGGCGACTCCCTGACCCTGCGTCCGGAAGGTACCGCCGCGTGTGTGCGTGCGGTGCTCGAGCACGGCATCACCGGCGGTGGCCAGGTGCAGAAGCTCTGGTACATCGGCCCGATGTTCCGCCACGAGCGTCCGCAGAAAGGCCGTTATCGCCAGTTCCACCAGATCGGTTGCGAGGTCTTCAACCTTGACGGTCCGGACATTGACGCCGAACTGATCGTGCTGACCTGGCGCCTGTGGGGCGAGCTGGGCATCCGTGACGCGGTCAAGCTCGAACTGAACAGCCTGGGCACTGCGGAAGCCCGTGCGCGTTATCGCGACGCGCTGGTGACCTTCCTGTCGGCGCGCATGGAACATCTGGACGAAGACAGCCAGCGCCGTCTGAAAACCAACCCGCTGCGCGTGCTCGACACCAAGAACCCGGATACTCAAGCGGTACTGGTGGATGCGCCCAAGCTGGCCGACTACCTGGACGAAGAGTCCCGCGTGCACTTCGAGGGCCTCAAGGCCCGCCTGGATGCCGCCGGCATTCCTTATGTGATCAACCCGAAGCTGGTGCGCGGGCTGGATTACTACAGCAAGACCGTTTTCGAATGGGTCACCGACAAGCTCGGCGCCCAGGGCACTGTCTGTGCCGGCGGCCGCTACGACGGCCTGGTTGAGCAGATGGGCGGCAAGCCCACCCCGGGCGTCGGTTTCGCCATGGGGATCGAGCGTCTGGTGCTGCTGCTGGAAACCCTGGAGCAGGTCCCGGAAGAGATTTCGCGCCAGGTCGACGTTTACCTCTGTGCCTTCGGGGAAGCCGCCGAGCTGGCTGCACTGGCGCTGAGTGAGCGGGTTCGTGATCAATTGCCGAACCTGCGCCTGCAGATCAATGCCGGCGCCGGTAGCTTCAAGAGCCAGTTCAAGAAGGCCGACAAGAGCGGTGCGCTGTACGCACTGATCCTCGGTGACGACGAACTGGCTCAGCAAGTGGTAGGTTTCAAACCCCTGCGTGGCCAGGGCGAACAACAAAGCATTGCCTGGGATGCACCCGGATATTCGCCGCCTGCAATTGCCGCAGGATCGCCCAGGAACAGGGCGACTCCACCAGGGCGACGCTGCCGTTCAGCGCCAGGGCATCCA
>NZ_JBNNVU010000165.1:0-5005 GCF_050280705.1 Pseudomonas sp. NPDC089530
ACTGGTCGTGGGTCTGGGTGATACGGCCCTGTTCCACGTGGAACAGAGCAACTGGCGTTTCCGTCTGCCAGCCTTCCCTCAATAATTCGTGGTCTACACAGGTGATGAACACCTGGCAGCGTAAGTCTTCCAACAAGCGACAAAGTGCGCGGCGATGCTGCTCATCCAGCTCGGACGGCAAGTCATCCACCAGATAAATACACTGACCGCGCCGGGCCTGGCTGACCAGGTGCCCCTGGGCGATCCGCAAGGCACAGACCACCAACTTCTGCTGGCCGCGGGACAAGATATCCGCAGCGTTGTGTGCACCCAATCTGAGGCGCAAATCAGCACGTTGGGGACCGGCCTGGGTATGACCCATTTGCTGATCACGATGGAGGGATGCCGCGAGCACTGCACTGAGTTCTCGCTCTTTATCCCAACCACGGTAATAGCTAAGCGTCAGGCCCTCGAGCTCTACCAGCTCGCTCAAGGTCCGCTCAAAGACTGGTTTCAAGGCTTTGATGTAAGCGCGGCGGTATTCATCAATTTCAGCGCTGGCCTGACACAGTTCCCTGTCCCAGGCTGCTTGCGAAGCGGCGTCAAGTGTACCATGCCGCAGCCATGAGTTCCGCTGCCGCAGGGCCTTCTGCAAGCGCTGCCAGGTTGACATGAAGCGTGGTTCCACGTGGAACACGCCCCAATCGAGGAACTGCCGCCTGATTTTCGGAGCCCCTTCCAGCAAGCGGAAACTGTCCGGATTGATCAACTGCAACGGCAGGATTTCCGCCAGCTGCGCCGCACTGCGGGCGTTCTGCCCATCGATGCGGATCTGAAACTCGCCCTGACGGTCGCGAGATATCCCCAGGTTGCTATGTCCACCATCCGCCAGTTCGACCTGGCCAAATACCGTGCAGGCGAGTTGCTCGTACTGAATCACCGGCAACAGGCGGGCACTGCGAAACGAACGCGCAAGCCCCAGCAAGTGGATGGCTTCCAGCACGCTGGTCTTGCCACTGCCGTTGGCGCCGTAGAGGAGGTTGATGCGGGGGGAGGGAGAGAAGGTCACCGGGTGCAGATTGCGCACCGCGGTGACCGAGACACGACTGAGGGACATCTAGCTTCTGCTGGACATGATTACAGGCGCATCGGCATGACAACGTAGGCCGAATCGTCGTTGTCGGATTCCTGCACCAGCGCACTGCTGTTGGAATCGGACAGGATCAGGCGAACCTGTTCGGTGGTCATCACGCCCAGCACGTCGAGCAGGTAGCTCACGTTGAAGCCGATCTCCAGCGAACCGCCGTTGTATTCCACGCCGACTTCTTCTTCCGCTTCTTCCTGCTCCGGGTTATTCGCCTGAATCTTCAGCTGACCGTTGGCCAGTTGCAGACGGATACCCCGGTACTTCTCGTTGGACAGGATCGCGGTACGGCTGAACGCCTCGCGCAGCGCCTGGCGATCGCCCAGCACCAGCTTGTCACCACCTTTGGGCAGTACGCGCTCGTAGTCCGGGAACTTGCCGTCCACCAGCTTGGAGGTGAAGGTGAACTCACCGGTGGTGGCGCGAATGTGATGCTGCCCCAGCACAATGCTGACATTGCCGTCCGGCTCGGTGAGCAGACGAGCCAGTTCGAGGATACCTTTGCGCGGCACGATCACCTGGTGACGGTCCGGCTGACCGATATCGGCCTGCATCGAGCACATCGCCAGGCGGTGACCGTCGGTGGCCACAGCACGGATGATGCCGGCGGAGACTTCCAGCAGCATGCCGTTGAGATAGTAACGTACGTCCTGCTGGGCCATGGCGAAGCTGGTGCGTTCGATCAGGCGACGCAGCTTGCTCTGCTCCAGGCTGCAGGTCAGCGAGCCCGGGCCTTCTTCCACGGTCGGGAAATCGTTGGCCGGCAAGGTGGACAGGGTGAAGCGGCTACGGCCGGCCTTGACCACCAGTTTCTGCTCGTCGACCTTGATGTCGATCAGGGCGTCGTTTGGCAGGCTCTTGCAGATGTCCATCAGCTTGCGCGCCGGGACGGTGATTTCGCCTGGCTCCGCCGGCTCTTCCAGCTGTACGCGACCGACCAGCTCGACTTCCAGGTCGGTACCGGTCAGCGACAGCTGCTGGCCTTCGACAACCAACAGCACGTTGGAAAGTACCGGCAAGGTCTGACGACGTTCGACGACGCCGGCGACCAGTTGCAGGGGTTTCAACAGGGCTTCGCGTTGAATGGTGAAATGCATGGTCTAGTCCCTTGCCTTAATAAGCTGCGCTGGAGTCATCACGTGGTCAGAGTACGCAGCAGGTTCTTGTAGTCCTCGCGGATGTCCGCGTCGGATTCCTTAAGTTCGTTGATCTTGCGGCATGCATGCAAGACGGTGGTGTGGTCGCGGCCGCCGAACACATCGCCGATTTCCGGCAGGCTATGGTTGGTCAGCTCCTTGGACAGAGCCATGGCCACCTGCCGCGGGCGGGCGACAGAGCGCGAACGCCGCTTGGACAACAGATCGGAGATCTTGATCTTGTAGTACTCGGCGACGGTGCGCTGAATGTTATCCACAGAGACCAGCTTGTCCTGCAGGGCCAGTAAGTCCTTCAGGGATTCACGAATCAGCTCGATGGTGATGTCGCGCCCCATGAAGTGCGAGTGAGCGATGACACGCTTGAGCGCACCTTCGAGCTCACGCACGTTGGAGCGAATCCGCTGGGCAATGAAGAACGCCGCATCGTGGGGCAGTTCGACCTTGGCCTGGTCGGCTTTCTTCATCAGGATCGCGACGCGGGTTTCCAGTTCCGGTGGCTCTACCGCCACGGTCAGGCCCCAGCCGAAGCGCGATTTCAGGCGCTCTTCCAGGCCTTCGATCTCCTTCGGATAACGGTCACTGGTGAGAATCACCTGTTGGCCGCCTTCGAGCAGGGCGTTGAAGGTGTGGAAAAACTCTTCCTGGGAACGCTCCTTGCGGGCGAAGAACTGGATATCGTCGATCAGCAACGCATCCACCGAACGGTAGAAACGCTTGAATTCGTTGATGGCGTTGAGTTGCAGCGCCTTGACCATGTCCGCGACGAAGCGCTCGGAATGCAGGTACACGACCTTGGCATTCGGGTTCTTCTTTAATAGATGGTTACCCACAGCATGCATCAAGTGGGTCTTACCCAAACCTACGCCACCATAAAGGAAGAGCGGGTTGTAACCGTGCTTGGGGTTGTCGGCCACCTGCCAGGCCGCGGCGCGGGCTAGCTGGTTGGACTTGCCTTCCACAAAGTTTTCGAAGGTGAAGGTGCGGTTCAGGTAACTGGTGTGCTTGAGCGCTCCTTCCACCTGAACGGTGCGCTGTTCGGCGCGCACTGGCGCCTGCTGCGCGCTGGCCCCCGCCATCGGGTCGAAGCTGTCACGAGAAGGTTCTTCGCTGACTTCTTCGGCGACTTTCTGAGTTGCCGGCTTGGCCGGTGCTACCGGTGCCGGTGCAACGACCGGAGCGACAGCCGCTGCCTGCTGAGCCTGGGAAGCTGCCGCGGCGGCGGCCAACGGAGCATTCGGTGCTGCACGAGGGGCGGAACTGCGTTTGCTGCCTATTAATAAGGAAAGCGCAGGCGTCATGCCATTGCCGTGCTCATCCAGCAGCTCGAGCACGCGGCCCAGGTACTTTTCGTTGACCCAATCGAGAACAAAACGATTCGGTGCGTAGACACGCAACTCGTCGCCTTCGGCTTCGACCTGTAGCGGACGGATCCAAGTGTTGAATTGCTGGGCAGGCAGCTCATCACGCAGAAGCTCCACGCACTGCTGCCAAAGTTCCACTGACACGGATATCCCCTAAGTTGAAAGCCGGTGAGGCAAAAACAAGCCGCCATTGTAACGGCCAGACGCCCACTTATCCACATGAAGGTTGATCACAGGGCACAGCGAATCAACGCTTTATCCGGGAAAAACACGACCAATGGTATGTGCATAAGCTCTGTGGATAACCCCACTTGAGGGCTTTGCACAACTGGGGGCGAAATTCAGTGGATAACCCGCCTGTGGATAACCTGCCTTTCCACACACAGCTTTTCCGCTGGCGCAGCACAGGCACATCACCGTTTCTCGACAATGTTGTCATTCTCTGTACATCAGGTCGTATAAGGGCTGAAGGTAGTTATCCACAGATGATTACCTGCCTAGCCTTTATAAGCTTTACAGAAAAGCTTTAAATAATTCCCTTCTTTATTTTTATCTCTGGCTGACCTGGTTTCTCAGCCTCTGAAGCGGACATACCCAGATAAAGGAAAAGCTGGTTGGAAATTGACCTAGAGGCTTGCTTTCTCTAGAATCGCCGATCTCTTAAAACGGGGGCCATTCCGGCCCGTTGTGGACGAACCAGGTAACACGACATGAAACGTACTTTCCAACCAAGCACTATCAAACGCGCTCGTACCCACGGTTTCCGTGCTCGCATGGCTACCAAGAACGGTCGTGCCGTCCTGTCCCGCCGTCGCGCCAAAGGTCGCGCGCGCCTGACAGTTTGATACTCCGGCACTGGAGGTGAGTCAGGACTTCAGTCGGGAAAAGCGACTGCTTACACCCCGACATTTCAAGGCAGTCTTTGACTCCCCTACCGGCAAGGTTCCGGGGAAGAATCTCCTGCTCCTTGCGCGCAACAACGATCTGGATCATCCCCGTCTGGGGTTGGTGATCGGGAAAAAGAGCGTCAAGCTCTCCGTTGAGCGCAATCGCCTCAAACGTCTGATGCGCGAATCGTTTCGCCTGAACCAGGATTCTCTGGTCGGTTGGGACATTGTTATCGTCGCGCGCAAAGGTTTGGGCGATGTAGAAAACCCCGAATTGATTCAACATTTCGGCAAGCTCTGGAAGCGTCTGGCCCGTAGCAAGCCGGCACCAGAAGTCAAAACCGAAACTGTGGGGGTGGACAGTCCCGATGCGTAAACTGGCGCTCGTTCCGATCCAGTTTTATCGCTACGCCATTAGTCCCCTGATGGCCAGTCACTGTCGTTTCTACCCCAGCTGTTCCTGCTACGCGTATGAAG
>NZ_JBNNVU010000166.1:0-4960 GCF_050280705.1 Pseudomonas sp. NPDC089530
CCCCAGGTCGGGGTGATCGGGATGATCGCGAAGGCGATCAGCAAGGCGCTCATGGCCACGACCGGCGCCAGGGTGAAGATCACCTTGTCGGCGAACGGCGGGGTCCAGTCTTCCTTGAAGAACATCTTCAGCATGTCGGCGGCGATCTGGAACATGCCGAACGGGCCGACGCGGTTCGGACCGTAGCGGTCCTGCCACCAGCCCAGCAGGCGACGTTCGACAAAGCTCAGCAACGCCCCGCAGACCACAACGGCCAGCAGGACGACGATGGCCTTGATGACCGTCAGGATCACGTCGATCACTTCAGGGGTGAACCAGGTCATTGCGCTGCCTCCTGCAGACCGTCAACGGATTTGCCAAAGATCGCCGGTGGAATGCCTGCCAGGCCGGCCGGCAGGGCCACCAGGCCAGCGCCCAGTTCTTCGTTGATGCGCAGCGGCAGACGCAGGGTCTGGCCCGCTACGTTCAGGGCCAGCAGCGCGCCATCGTTGACGCCCAGGCGGTCGGCTTCGGACTTGGCCAGGGAAACGTAGGCGGCCGGGATACGTTCCTGGACCGGAGCGGCTTTCGAGGTGTTCTCTTCGCTGCCGAACAGGTGGTAGAACGGCACCGCCTGCCAGGTGCCCTGGGCAGGGGAGAAGGCGCGAGGCACGCTGGCGAACCAGCCGAGGCTGTCGCCCTGGCTTTCGATCAGGCGAGTGCCCGGATCGCCGGCACGCAGGTGACCGCCGACTTCGTCCTGGAACTTGTTCCAGGCTTGCGGCGAGTTCCAGCCCGGCGACCAGGCGAACGGCACCTGGGAGCGCGGTTCGGCGGAGCCCGAGTAACCTTCCATGGAGAAGGCGAACGCGGTGTCCTTGTCCTGCGGGGTGCGCGGTTCGTGCACGCTGATGTCGGCACGCATCGCGGTCCGGCCGCTGTAGCGCAGCGGTTCGCGGGCCAGTTTCATGCCCTTGATACGGAACGACGCCGATGGCGCGGCATCGACGATGCGCGCCAGTTGCGGGGTGCTCTGGGCGCAGGCAGCGGTCACGTGGTCCAGTTGGGTCCAGTCCACCGGCTGGTTCAGCAGGGTCGCGCGCAGGGCGTGCAGCCAGCGCCAGCCTTCGTGGACCAGGATGCTGGCATCCATGTAGGTCGGATCGAAGACCTGGAAGAAACGCTGGGCGCGGCCTTCCTGGCTGACCAGGGTGCCGTCGCCTTCGGCGAAGCTGGCCGCTGGCAGAACCAGTTGCGCGCGGTCGCTGGTGGCGGTCTTCTGGTGGTCGGCGACGATCACCACTTTCGCGGCGTTCAGCGCGGCGTCGACCTTGGCGGCGTCGGTGCGGGTGTACAGATCGTTTTCCAGCACGACGATGGCGTCGGCCTTACCGTCGATGACGGTTTGCAGCGCGGCGTCCAGCGACTCGCCACCGAGCATGGCCAGGCCGAGGCTGTTGGCCTCAGGCACGATCAGGCTGATGGAGCCGTTCTTCTCGCGCAGCTTCAGGGCCTTGGCGATGTTGGCCGCGGCTTCGATCAGCGCCTTGGAACCCAGGGAGGTGCCGGCGACGATCAGTGGGCGCTTGGCCGCGAGGAGGGCGTCGGCGATGCGCTTGGCCAGCTCCAGGGCTTCAGCGTCCAGGCCTTCGACGGCCGGGGCGCTGGCGTCCAGGGCGTGGGCCACGGCGAAACCGATGCGCGCCAGGTCATCGGGAGCGGCGTGTACGCACTCCTCGGCGACGTCGTCGAGCTTGGTCTCGGCGAGGCTGGCGATGAACAGCGGGTTCAGCGCGTGCTGGCCGATGTTCTTCACCGCGGCGTCGAGCCAAGGCTGGACGCGCATGGCCTCGGCCATGTCTTCGGCCTTGCCCTTGACCGACTGGCGCAGGGCCAGGGCCATGCGGGCGGCGGTCTGGGTCAGGTCTTCGCCGAGGACGAACACGGCGTCGTGATCTTCGATCTCGCGCATGGTCGGCACAGGCAGCGGGCTGTTCTTGAGCACCTGCAGGACCAGACGGATGCGCTCCAGTTCAGAGGCTTCGATACCGGAGTAGAAGTGCTCGGCGCCGACCAGCTCACGCAGGGCGTAGTTGCTTTCCAGGCTGGCGCGAGGCGAGCCGATACCGACGATGTTACGGCCGCGCAGCAGGTCGGCGGCCTTGTCCAGCGCCTGGTCCAGGCTCAGCTTGGTGCCGTCGTTGAGTAGCGGCTGGCGTGGACGGTCTTCGCGGTTGACGTAGCCATAGCCGAAGCGGCCACGGTCGCACAGGAAGTACTGGTTCACCGAACCGTTGTAGCGGTTCTCGATGCGCCGCAGTTCGCCGTAACGCTCGCCCGGGGAGATGTTGCAACCGCTGGAGCAGCCATGGCAGATGCTCGGCGAGAACTGCATGTCCCACTTGCGGTTGTAGCGCTCGGAGTGAGTCTTGTCGGTGAACACACCGGTCGGGCAGACCTCGGTGAGGTTGCCGGAAAACTCGCTTTCCAGGGTGCCGCTTTCAACGCGACCGAAGTACACGTTGTCGTGGGCGCCGAACACGCCGAGGTCAGTGCCGCCAGCGTAGTCCTTGTAGTAGCGCACGCAACGGTAGCAGGCGATGCAGCGGTTCATCTCATGAGCGATGAACGGGCCGAGCTCCTGGTTCTGGTGGGTGCGCTTGGTGAAGCGATAACGGCGCTCGTTGTGGCCGGTCATCACGGTCATGTCTTGCAGGTGGCAGTGACCGCCTTCCTCGCAGACCGGGCAGTCGTGCGGGTGGTTGGTCATCAGCCATTCGACGACGCTGGCGCGGAAGGCCTTGGACTCTTCGTCGTCGATGGAAATCCAGGTGTTGTCGGTGGCGGGGGTCATGCAGGACATGACGATCCGACCACGGGTGTCGTTCTCGTCGGTGTACTGCTTGACCGCGCACTGGCGACAGGCACCGACGCTACCGAGCGCGGGGTGCCAGCAGAAATAAGGAATGTCGAGGCCTAGCGACAGACATGCCTGTAACAGGTTGTCTGCCCCATCGACTTCGAGCGCTTTGCCGTCTACGTGGATAGTGGCCATGGTTCAAAGTTCTTCGTTGGCCCGCATGTGCGGGCGTGGCTAATGGAATCTGGTACTCGCCTGGCGCGTCGAGGCGTCTTCAGGCGACATGAGGGCGGCACGGACCACCCTCGTTCGATACGTTTACGCGCCGACTACGATCGGCCGGGCCAGGGGCGGAACGGCGGCAGCACTGCTGGCTGCGATGCCGGCCTCGAACTCTGGACGGAAATACTTGATGGCACTGCCCAACGGCTCCACAGCGCCCGGTGCGTGAGCACAGAAGGTCTTGCCTGGGCCGAGGAAACCGACCAGACCCAGCAGGGTCTCGATATCGCCGGCCTGGCCCTGGCCCTTCTCGAGGGCACGCAGCAGCTTGACGCTCCACGGCAGGCCGTCGCGGCAAGGGGTGCAGAAGCCGCAGGATTCACGGGCAAAGAACTCTTCCATGTTGCGTAGCAACGACACCATGTTGATGCTGTCGTCCACCGCCATGGCCAGGCCGGTACCCATGCGGGTGCCTACCTTGGCAATGCCGCCGGCGTACATCTGCGCATCCAGGTGCTCAGGTAACAGGAAACCGGTACCGGCGCCGCCTGGCTGCCAGCATTTGAGCTTGAAGCCGTCGCGCATGCCGCCGGCGTAGTCTTCGAACAGCTCGCGCGCGGTCACGCCGAACGGCAGTTCCCACAGGCCAGGGTTCTTCACTTTGCCGGAGAAGCCCATCAGCTTGGTGCCGTGGTCTTCGCTGCCTTCGCGAGCGAGGGATTTGTACCAGTCCACGCCATCGCCGATGATCGCTGGCACGTTGCACAGGGTCTCGACGTTGTTCACGCAGGTCGGCTTGCCCCACACGCCGACGGCGGCAGGGAAGGGCGGCTTGGAGCGTGGGTTGGCGCGGCGGCCTTCCAGGGAGTTGATCAGCGCGGTTTCTTCACCGCAGATGTAACGCCCGGCGCCGGTGTGCACGAACAGCTCGAAATCGAAGCCGCTGCCCAGGATGTTCTTGCCCAAGAGGCCCGCGGCCTTGGCTTCTTCCACGGCACGGTTGAGGTGCCGGGCGGCGGTGGTGTACTCGCCGCGCAGGAAGATGTAGCCGCGGTAGGTTTTCAGCGCACGGGCGCTGATCAGCATGCCTTCGATCAGCAGATGGGGCAGTTGCTCCATCAGCATGCGGTCCTTCCAGGTGTTGGGTTCCATCTCGTCCGCGTTGCACAGCAGGTAGCGGATGTTCAGGGACTCGTCCTTGGGCATCAGGCCCCACTTAACACCCGTGGGGAAGCCCGCGCCGCCGCGGCCCTTGAGGCCGGAGTCCTTGACGGTCTGGACGATGTCGTCCTGGGACAGGTCGGCGAAAGCCTTGCGCGCAGCGGCGTAGCCGTTCTTGGCCTGGTACTCGTCGAGCCATACCGGCTCGCCGTCGTCGCGCAGGCGCCAGGTCAGCGGATGAGTTTCCGGGCTGCGCTGGATGCGGTTGGCCGGGCCGAAGGATGTCAGGGTCATACGTAGCCCTCCAACAGTTTGGCCACGCCAGCAGGCTGCACGTCGCCGAAAGTGTCGTCGTCGATCATCAGCGCCGGGGCCTTGTCGCAGTTGCCCAGGCAGCATACCGGCAGCAGGGTGAAGCGGCCGTCGGCGGTGGTTTGGCCGAGGCCGATCCCCAGCTCGCTCTGGATCTGGCTGACCACGGACTCATGGCCGCCGATGTAGCAGACCATGCTGTCGCAGACGCGGATGATGTGACGGCCGACCGGCTGACGGAAGATCTGGCTGTAGAACGTCGCCACGCCTTCTACGTCGCTGGCCGGGATGCCGAGGATCTCGCCGATGGCGTACACGGCGCCGTCCGGCACCCAGCCACGTTCCTTCTGGACGATCTTCAGGCAGCCAGCACCAGGCGCGCCAGGAGCAGCACCAGCGGCACAGCCAGCGGCGCCTGCCGCTGCA